>JBILAD010000057.1:0-7212 GCA_044354355.1 Candidatus Planktophila sp.
AGTTTTGTTCCTCATTTAACTATTCTCCTACAATCATTGGTTGCGCACCAGTGCATTGAATCAATTCGACATACGTTGTTGGATACACCGCATGAGGATGTCCAGCAGCAGCCCAAACAACGTCGTAATCGTTTAGCGCTTCATCAATAAGGATGATTTCTGGCTTTGAAATCCACCCCAATGGGCTCACGCCGCCAATCGAAAAACCGGATTTCTCTTTCACGTAATCAGCGTCAACACGACCAAGTTTTTCAATACCTAGGTTTGTGGCAACTAAATCAGTATCAACACGATGACGTCCGCTAGTAATAATTAAGAGTGGTGATTCATCTGGAAGCTTAAAGATAAGAGATGAAGCGATCTGTCCAACTTCAATGCCAAGAGCTGTTGCCGCCTCTTGTGCTGTGCGGGCGCTATCTGAAAGGACGTGGACTTCACTCTCAAGGCCATGCTCATGCAAAGCGGCAAGTACCCGCTTAACAGCTGCTTTTTCTTTTACGCCTTCCACCTTCCTAGATTATCGAAGTATTGAAGTACTCTCAGCACCATATGAAAACTGATTTATATGCCTTGGGAATTAGAGCGCGAAATGCCATATGGGCTTCCTTTTTCTTTTTGGGTTTCTTGGGTCTTGCGTGGATTCCACGTATTCCTGAGATTAAAACAGCTCTTGGTTTAAGTGATGGTCAATTTGGCCTTGTGCTTCTTGCGAGCACGGTGGGATCAGTTCCAGGTGCACAACTGGCAGGTCGCGTGGTCCACATGTATTCATCAAAATTAGTAGTTCAAATTTCTGGTGTCCTCCTACCTGTTGGTGTTTTTGTAGTTGGACTTGCTAGCGATATTAAAACTCTTTTGCTTGGTTTGTTTATCACTGGTTTTAATGTCGCGTTTATGGATATTGCTATCAATGGACAAGCTGTTGAAATTGAGAAACATACTAAAGGTCGCTGGATGTCGAGTTTTCATGCCTTGTGGAGTATCGGTGCATTTGCCGCAACACTAGTAGGTGGCTTAGTTGCAAACTTTGTTTCACCACGGGATAACTTAATTGCAATTTCAATTGTAGGATTAATTGCATTTCAATTCATCGCACATTATTTACTACCCGCAGAACATGATGGTCACCTTGGTGAACCCGGTGAAGGAGATGCCGGCAAGGTCTCACTCTTTGGGAAAGAGTCACTGATCTTGTGGGCACTTGGCATCGGATTAATGTGTTCGCTGATTCCTGAGGGCGGTGCATATGAATGGAGCGGAATTCTTTTGCAGGACCACATGGGAATAGGTAAGGGCTTAAATGCTGCTGCAGCCACCACATTTTCACTAGCGATGATCGTAAGTCGCCTATTGGGTGATCGGGCCTTTGAAAAATGGGGTCATGTGAACACTGTTAAATATGGTGGATATTTTGGTGGCGGTTTATGGGGAATTGGTTTGCTTGTTGGAATGTCGATCTCTGATTCACATCCAACAGCAGGTTTAATCATTGTGTGCTTAGGTTTTGGTGCAGCTGGTTTTGGAATGGGCCCATTTTTCCCTGCATTTAACTTAGCTGCGGCATCTATTCCAGGCATTGCGCCATCAGTTGGCTTGGCCCGCGTTGGATTAATTGCTATTGCCGCCTACTTCGGTGGGCCAACATTGATTGGATTACTTGCCGAAGTTACATCCCTACCGGTCGCATTTGCTTTCCCGGTGCTTCTCTATATGGTGGTTGGTCTTCAATCAAAATACATCAAGGTGCGTGCGCTTAAGTAATAATCCAAGTTTCCATTAATGTAAATGCCGCAACTGCAAACAGTAAGTAAGCAAAGGATTTGCGCAATACAGCTGGATTCATTTGGCCACTCTTGATTGACGCAAAACGTGCAATGACAACTGCTGAGATCGCCATCGCAATTGGCACAGTCCAAGTCACTAATGACCAACTTTGATAGTGAGCAAAAAATGCGGTGATTGAATTGATTGCGATGATTGCAAGTGATGTGCCTGCAGCTTTTCCTTGAGGGACTTTGAAGAAGAGAACAAGGACTGGGATTGCAAGAAAACCGCCGCCGATTCCAAACAAGCCCGTCATTGAACCGATCACAAGTGAGATCACTACAAGCCAGAAGAATGGCACTTTCTTTTCTGTGCCAGCTATAGGCTTAATCAACATCATTGTTCCTGCAGTTAATAAAACAAATGAAAAACCTGTCGTGATTACTGAATCGCTTAAACGATGTGCAATGATCGAAAGACCAATATTGGTGACAAGCCCGAGTGCCCAGATGATGAGCGCTTCTTTAAACAGAACTTCCTTGCTTTTTATCTTTGGAAGCAAACCCGAGATGGCCGCGCTTAAGACCACGGCGATTGCAGCAGTCGTTGCAGCTTGTGGAGTGAAGTTGAAGATGTAGAGAAGGATTGGGACGGAGAGCATTGCCCCACCGGCACCTATGAAGCCAAGGACAGCGCCGATAAAGGCCCCGGCTAGCAACCCACCAATGATCTCCATGGGGTAAGTGTGGGGCACCTAGCCCTGTAGCCCCATAAGGCTCAACACGCTCACGGGCTTGCTATTTGTCGGTGGCAGGGGCTATTTTTCGAACATCTGTTCGAATACCCACAGCCTTGAAAGGTAGCCTTAAAAATGTCAGCCAGCCAGGTTAACTCCGCCCTTGATGTGACTATCGATGGGGCAACAACGCCTATTGAGTTCACCTATAAAGGAAAACGTTTTCGCATTCACGCGGTGTTATCAAGGTGGTGTGAAGCAGGTGGCTGGTGGAATCGCATTAGCGATGGCAAGTATCGCCCCGATGATCAGGCACGTGCGTTGTGGCGGGTAGAGGCGGCACCTATTGGCGCGTTAACAACCTTTGAACTAGAACGTGATGAAGTAACAGGTCAGTGGATTATTCGTAACGTATGAGCTTTATTCATCTCAATGTGGCCAGTGGCTATTCATTGAAATACGGAACAACCCAACCCAGCGATTTAGTACAGCGAGCAGCAGAGTTTGAAATGCCAGCGCTAGCGTTAACAGATCGAGATGGGTTAGCTGGTGCTATCCGTTTTACGCAAAGCTGTGTTGATTACGGGATCGCACCCATCATTGGCGTTAATTGTGCAATTGATCTAGGTGATAGCAAGGGTCGGATTACATTGCTGGCACATAGTGATGGAGGATGGCGCTCGCTGTGTAGGTTAATGACATCGCTGACAATGACAAGTGATACCCGTGTCCCAGTTTTAACCTTAGATTTCTTGAAACAGTTCAGTCAATACAGCACCAATGTGTATGCGATGCATGGTCCTGAATCACCAATGAGCAGCGCTATCCAAAATCATCGCTTTGATCAGGGGCTATCTATTTTTAACCACACCCGGGATCTATTTGCTGGCAACGCAATTGAATGTGTTTCTCACTTAGTGGCAGGACGTGGTCCACGATCTACCGAACACGCCGCCCGTTCCTTAATCTTTGCTAGAGATAATGATTTAGAGGCTGTTATTACAAATGCTGTGCGCATGAAGGATCGCACCGATGGACCGGTTGCAGATGTCCTAGATTGTGTGCGGCAGCTAGTTCCGCTGCATGATCGCCATATCGAACGTCGTAACGCTGAAGGCTTTTTAAAATCTAGCGATGAAATGATTTCGCTAGCGGCAGAGATTGCGCGAGCTGCAGGGGAGCGAACACCGCGAGCGTTATTAAAAACAACTCGCGAATGGGCAGAGCGCTCTTTGTTATCGCCGCAGCGAGACATTGGATTGGGATCTGCCCACTTGCCAGAACCCCATGTTGTGGGGGTGAATACCGCTCAAGAGATGCGCACATTGCTACGCAGCCGAAGCGAAGCAGGCATTAACTGGCGATACAGCAGCAGCGATCAAATCAGTAAAGCCCGGGCACGTTTAGATGATGAGTTAGCAACAGTTGCAACACTTGGATATGAGTCATATTTTTTAACCGTTGCAGATATTGCAGACATGGCAAGGGATGCGGGTATTCGTGTTGCAGCACGTGGCAGCGGTGCGGGCTCATTGATCTGTCACCTGCTTGGTATTTCAGGGGTTGAACCCATGCAGCATGGTTTGTTGATGGAGCGCTTTTGTTCTCCTTTGCGCAGAGCGCTACCTGATATTGATATCGATGTTGAATCTGCGCGTCGTCTAGAAATCTATGACATGGTCTTTAAAAGATATGGCGATAGCAACTGGGTTTCACCTGCTAATCAATCACGATGCGCAGTTGTTTCCATGGTCGATACCTACCGCGCCCGCCATGCGATTCGTGACGCTGGCGCTGCACTTGGCCTGCCGGGCATGGAGATAGATATGTTGGCAAAATCCATGCCACATGTTCGTGCGCGCAATATTGCAGCCACTCTTGAATCACTGCCAGAGCTTCGCCGTCTTAACACTTCCGCCCCATTGATGGCGGCAACAATTGAGATGGCACAACGTCTAGATGGTTTACCACGCCACCTTGCGATGCATCCATGCGCCATCGTTTTATCTGATGGTGGCTTTCTAGATCGCGCGCCATTAATGAGCAGTGCTGGGGGATATCCCATGGTTGCCTTTGATAAGGATGATGTCGAAGCCGTTGGGTTATTAAAGCTAGATGTATTGGGTGTTCGTATGCAGTCAACTATTGCTTATTCAATGAAAGAAATTGAGCGGGTGCATGCGGAAAAGATTGATATCGATGCTGTGCCCTTAGATGATGCAGCGACCTATGAATTGATTCAATCCACACGCACCCTTGGAATCTTTCAGGTGGAAAGCCCTGGACAACGCGAACTAGTAGGAAAGCTTGCCCCTAAGAACTTCACAGATTTAATTATTGATATTTCACTGTTTCGACCAGGGCCAGTTAAAAGTGACATGATCACGCCATTTCTAAGAGCGCGTCATGGGTGGAGTTCGGCACAGATAATTCACCCTGATTTATATGAGATTTTGGCCCACACCGAAGGCGTTGTTGTCTTCCACGAACAAGTTATTCAGATCATCGCAACGATGACAGGGGTTTCATTGGCAACGGCTGATGAAAAACGTAGATCGTTGGGGGAACGGGTTGGTCAACAAGAAGTATGTGATTGGTTCTTTCCTGCTGCAACTGCCAAAGGGTATGAACTACCGATCATCAATGAGATCTGGGATGTGCTGCGCGCCTTTGCATCCTTTGGTTTTTGTAAAGCACATGCGGCCGCCTTTGCTATGCCCACATATCAATCTGCTTGGCTTAAAACACATTACCCGGCAGCATTTTTTTCCGGGGTGCTTACCCATGATCCTGGCATGTATCCCAAGCGTTTAATTGTTGATGAGGCCAGACAAATGGGAATCGCAATCGCACCCCTTGATGTCAACGCATCTGATTCTGTCTACAGGGTTGAAGGTCATGGCAATGCAATTCGTATTGCCTTATCAACTGTTGCTGGTATCAGCGATGGGGAGGTGCAATCAATTATTGCTGGCCGTCCTTACGTTGACCTGAATGATTTTGTGCGCAGATCAGGATCTAGTACCCCAGTTACCGAAAGCATGATTCTGACTGGTGCATTTGATGGATTACACGGTGATGTTAATCGCCGAGACCTTCTGCTGCATTTTTCTGATCTACAAAAATCACCGAGCGCGGCAGTATCTGGCGCGCAAATGAACTTAGGCTTTGAACCACCGGCACTGATTAGTAGCGGTCTACCTGCCATGAGCGCTGCAGAGAGTGTTAAGTATGAAGTGGATCGACTAGGTATTGATATGTCCCGGCACATGATTGAGTTCTATGGAGAGTTCCTGAATGCAATCGGTGCGGTCAGATCTAGTGATTTGTTAAAGCAACGATCTCAGTCATCAGTGCTGGTTGCAGGTATCAAGGTTGCAATGCAGACGCCGCCAGTGCGCTCTGGCAAACGTGTCATTTTCTTAACATTAGATGATGGATATGGACTGAGTGATTCCACATTTTTCACCGATGTTCAGGGCGAATACGCCAATGTTTTGTATTCGACATCTTTGCTACTTGTACGGGGGGTAACCCGCAGAACTGGGGCCAGGGGAATATCGATAAGAGCCACTGGGGCGTGGGATTTACGTGCTGCCTACGAAAGTTGGAGCACCAAACAAAGTACGCTCGCAATATGACGACAGATGAGAAGCCAACACAGGCAACGATTCTCCATGTCGATATGGATGCATTTTTCGCGTCGGTGGCCGAAAAAGATAACCCAGAACTAAAAGGCAAGGCCGTTGTAATTGGCATGGGCACACGTGGCGTTGTTTCAGCTGCAAACTATGAAGCACGTAAGTTCGGAATCCACTCTGCAATGCCGGTAGGGCAAGCCAGGCGCTTAGCACCACATGCAATCTTTTTGCCTGTTGATATGGCCCGCTACCAAGAGGTGTCAGGTCACATCATGGAAATCTTTGAAAGCTTCACACCCAATGTTGAACCAGTCTCTGTTGATGAAGCATTTCTAGATGTGACAGGTGCGAAGAAGTTGCTGGGCACAGGACGAGAAATAGCAGCTGCAATTCGCGCAAAGGTTGAAGCACAAGAGGGCATTACCTGCTCTGTTGGTATCGCACCCTCTAAGTTCATCGCAAAGCTTGCGTCCACTCATTGCAAACCAAACGGCATGCTTGAAATAACTAGTGATCGAATTCTTGAGTTCCTGCACCCTCTTCCTATTTCTGCGATGTGGGGAGTGGGTCCAAAGACTGCCGAAGTGCTTGAACGTTTAGGACTTCGCACGATTGAAGATATTGCTAAGTTGCCTCGCACAACATTAATTCGCGCAGTCGGTGAGGCAGCGGGAGCAACTTTGCATGAACTCTCATGGGGGCGTGATTACCGAGATGTTGCACCACAAGATGCGGAAAAAAGTATTAGCGCTGCAGAAACATTTCCCACTGATTTAGATAATCCTGAAGAGATCCTGCGCGAGTACTTGCGGCTGTGTGAACGTGCCACATCACGTTTGCGTGACAAAGGATTGTTTGCAAAGACAATTAGCATCAAGGTGAGATTCGGAGATTTTTCAACAATTAATCGCTCAAAGACCTTGCCGCTGCCCATTGATAGCACCCATGATGTGTATGAAGTTGTTAAGGCTTTATATGAAGCACTACGTATTGAAAGAGCTCGTCTGCGGTTAGTAGGTGTCTCATTAGAGAATTTGAGTGAAGGCGCACCGGTTCAAATGGTGCTGGGCG
>JBILAD010000058.1:0-7185 GCA_044354355.1 Candidatus Planktophila sp.
AGGAAGTTGATCCAAGATTGCACGTGCAACGGTGAGACCACCTACACCTGAATCAAATATTCCTATTGGGGCATCACTCACAGGGCTAGCCTACCTCGAGTCAATGCTCTATTCAGATTCATCCATAAGCGCAGAAATTAAACTTTCTTGTAGCCAGCCAAGCCAGCTATACACCGCATAAACGCCACGCATCGGGTCGTCAGGGGCCAATAATTCCAAATCTTCGTGAGTATTTTCTTGAACCTTTAATCGAACGCCAAGTGCAAGGCGCACATCATTCATTGCACCGAGCCAAGCATTTGCACCATCATGATCAACTTCTACGATTCCATCAACTGCACTCTTTAAATGCATACGCATTGCCATGGCATGAGCTTGCTTTTTTTGACGCAAGGTTGACTCTGTATATCTACGAAACTCAGAGGCATCTACCTGATCAGCATATGCATTGGGCAACAAACGAAGTAGTACTTCATCATCAGGAGGTGTGTCATGCATGGTGATTCCAACCATTGCAGCCAATGGATCATCATTGTGATGATCTACTCGCTCTGCCAAAAGCTCAATAATTTGTTCAACTAAATTAGTAAGTACTTCGCGCTCTGCCTCGGAAAAGTTGGCGAGGTATGCGTTATCCCCGTGACGAAAGAAGCCGTGCTGGATTTCTTTCATATCGCTTGATCACCACGTTGCAAAGTTGCCCAGAGACCATACTCGTGTAAACGGGCCACATCATGTTCCATCTCTTCACGGCTACCAGTTGAAACAACTGCCTTACCTTCAGTATGAACTTTCATCATAATCTCATGAGCTTTTTCTTTGTTGTAACCAAACAATTCCATCAATACATAAGTTACGTATGTCATGAGATTGACTGGGTCGTCCCACACAATTGTTATCCACGGAACATCGCCTTTAAAGATTGCCTGCAGCTCTTCTTCAATTTTGTCCTTGATTTTGACCATAACTATCGAATCACAATCGCAAAAGGCTCAGATGCGATGTCGCCGACGACTTGAACACGCATTGTGACGACTCCTCGTTTAGCCTCGTTTGTAGTAAATGTGAATACACCATTGGCATCTGACACAGATGCCACACCAATATTTTGCCACTTTCCATTGCTGTATCTCTGTAAATTCGCGGACTTGCCAAGTAATTTAGGGATCAGCTGAGCTTTTATTGTGATTGGCATGGTTTTTAATGCAGATACTGGTCGATCGATTTGTAGAAGACTCTTTACCGCAATCTTTTCTTCAGAGCTAACAGATTCTGCTCGTTCCCAGGTTCCTGCAGTTGTTAAACGCAGTACAGCTTGACCACCCAAGGTCATAGGTGTTGTCACACTTCCATCTAGCGCGGTTACTAAATCTGCAATCTTCGTCCACGTGGATTCATTAGCTCGTTTAATTTCAAGTGCAACTGTTAATCCAGATATTGGTGTTTTGTCTTTTAAGGTAATCATGCCTTTAACTGTAAATAGAGTGCCGTAGTTGATTGAGCCTTGGCTGACATTTTCTAATGTCATAGTGTTGACCACCGGATCTGGCGCAATAGCAAGAGCTGCGTTTCGAATTTCAGTTGTTGCCATTGCCTCTTCCATACCCAACGTCCACATTGCCGCACCGCCAAGGCGATACTTTGCTACCAAAGCCATTCGATCTGCATAACTTCGAGCATTTTGATACCAGACAGTTCGATTCACCGTGCAGGCAGTTGATGCACCAGATGCTGATAATCCGTTATAACTTTGTGTGTAGTCGTAGGTAGCTTCGCCATATTGTTCGTTATAAATTGGTACTGCGCCATCAATAGCGGCTTTAGCGGCTGCATAATTCATTTTAAATGTAGCTGCCTTTGCTCCACCGATTAATCCAGGTGGTGCAGATGTTGGACACTTACCCTTAACTGAAGTAATCCAGTCACGTCCATATCCAGGTAAGCCCACATAAACTTTTGATGCCGACATGATGCTTACTGCATATTGAATTGTCTTTTCAGTCCAAGCCAATGGTCCCATAGGTCCAGGTCTGGCAACCGAATAGTCATATGTCATGATTCTTAAACGATCGATACTGCTAGCAATATCAGCCCATGCATATACAAAATAACCTTTTTGCTTTTCTTTGGGATCATACAAATACGGCGTTGAAACCGATAGCAACTTGTTTTTTTCACGCAAAGCAATACTTAACTCTTTAACCAAAGCCACCCACCGGGGCGCAGTCTTGGTCCATGTTGAATTGCCATCAACGAAGGCAAACCCCTCGTAATCAAGATCTATGCCATCAAAATTATTCTTCATAACTAGATCCACAATAGTTTTAACGATTGTTGTGCGGGTTGCAGGATTTGCTAAGTACTCTGATAGAACAAGTTTGGCAGTGCCATCTGTCATTGTTGGAATAACTTGCAAACCAGCTCGACGCATCAAACACACAGTGTCAGCAATCGGCCATGAAGGATTACCGCTTACATAATCATCCCTAATAACTGTCGGACTTTTTAAGCTATACCAAAAAGGCATTACCTCTTTCATTAAATCTTTATTTGTAAAGAGGTAAGAACTTTCGATCGCTTGATTTTCAGCCGGTCCGTATTGAGAAGCATCGCAAACAGCAGGTTGACCTGCCACGTTTGGAGTTGCTGAAGGCAGTTTGCGCACCAATGGCAAAACTGTTTTCACAGAGTAGTAAGGAATCCAACCGGACAAAATCTTTCGTGGTTCTTTGTCGGCGGCTTCTAGTGGCTGAACAAATGCGGTGATGAGTAGAAGAAATGAAAGTGTGAAGCCAATCCTGCGCTTCATTGTTACTTGTCTTCGGGTGCTGATTTCAACCCTGCATATATTTCCTTGCAGGCCGGACAGATTGGATACTTTTCAGGATCTCGAGATGGGACCCACTTCTTTCCACACAATGCTTTTAACGCTTTCCCAGAGACAGCTGATTCGACGATCTTCTCTTTCTTCACATAATGTGAAAAGCGATCATGCCCACCATCATCTTCAAGGAGCTCCTCCGATGGTCGGGTCAACAGATCGGTGTCACCGTCTGTTCCGATTTTCTTAAAGAGGCCCATGAGGTGGATAAGAATACCTTCGAGCACCTCAAAAGTACGGGTAGAATTCACAAATGAAGGACTTACTACGTACCGAGCACTTAAGCCGCGCCGATGTCGAATTACTGCTCTCAACTGCGGCTGAGTTTGCTGAGAATCCACTGCGTTCAAACACCGCATTGGCAAATAAGTCCGTTGCTATTTATATGACAAAGCCTTCTACTCGTACCCGTTTATCATCAGAAACAGCTGTTGCCCACCTTGGTGGAACTCCAATCTTTATCCGCGGTGATGAGTTGCAATTGGGTCGCGGTGAAACCATTGCAGATACTGCAAAAATTATTAGTGGCTATTGCAGTGCATTAATTATTCGCACCTTTGCACAATCAGATGTTGATGAACTCGGCGCTAATGCATCAATCCCAGTTATTAATGCGTTAACAGATGTTGATCATCCAACACAGTTGCTTGCTGACTGGTTAACTATTCGCGAAAACTTTGGAACAGATATTGCTGGTCGTAAATTTGTATACCTTGGTGACGGAAACAATATGTCTCATGCTTGGTTGCTCATGGGCGCGATCATGGGAGCACATGTTGTTGCAGCAACACCAAGTGGAAAGTGGGCACCAGATCCTGTTGTTGTAGCTGTTGCAAAAAATATTGCATCACACAATGGTGGAAAAGTTGAAGTCACGCATGATCCAGAAGCAGCAGCAAAAGATGCATCAGTTCTCTATACCGATGTTTGGATGTCAATGGGTGATTCAGAGGCAGACCGCGCAGAGAAGGTGCCAGCACTCTCACCATTTGCCGTGACTGAAAATCTTATGAAGCTGACGAGCAAGGACTCCGTGTTCATGCATTGTTTACCTGCGCACCGCGGCGAAGAAGTTGAGGCATCTGTAATCGATGGCCCACGTTCTGTCGTATGGAGAGAGGCCTATCACCGCAGAACAACGATTCAAGCAATTCTCTATCACCTAATTCGGGGTGACTTGAAGGGCTCTACCCACTAATATTTGGCACATGCGCGTAGCCGTTCCGAAGGAAATAAAAGCTGGAGAAAAGCGTGTAGCGCTTGTTCCAGACATCATTAATAAGCTGACTCGACTAGGACTAGATGTAACCATCGCATCTGGAGCGGGTGCTCATTCGCAAGCAACTGATGCTGATTTCACCGCAGCTGGTGCCACTGTCAAGCAAGGTGATGTCCTTACAGATGCAGATGTAGTTCTCTCTGTTCAGCCGCTCACTGCTCAGCAAATGGCAACCTTGAAAAAAGGTGCAATAACAATTTCATTCTTATCTCCAGTTACTGCCGTTGATTCAATTGATGCAGCCGCTGCCGCTGGTGTTACAGCTTTTTCACTTGAACTTGTTCCACGTATTTCACGAGCACAATCTATGGATGCACTAACTTCTCAAGCACTGTGTGCCGGATATCGCGCAGCAGTTGTTGGAGCAGAACTTTCTCCACGCTTCTTCCCAATGTTAATGACAGCAGCTGGAACGGTCACACCGGCGCAAGTATTAGTTCTTGGCGCAGGAGTTGCTGGTTTGCAAGCAATTGCAACCTCACGTCGTTTAGGCGCAGTAGTTTCTGCCTACGATGTTCGTCCAGCTTCTGCTGATGAAGTTCGTTCGATGGGTGCAACTTTTATTCAACTAGAACTCGAAGCACTTGAAGGTGCTGGCGGCTATGCCCGTGAGATGACAGAAGATCGCGCGGCAAAGCAACGTGAACTTTTAACACCGTACATCGCAAAATCTCATGTTGTCATTACAACTGCAGCTGTCCCTGGTCGCCAGGCACCACGTCTGATGACTCAAGCTATGGTGGATTCAATGGCACCCGGAACAATCATCGTTGACTTAGCAGCTGAAACTGGCGGCAATGTTGAAGGATCAAAGCCTGGCGAAATTGTTGAAACGGCAAATGGTGTGCGCATTTGGGGTGGCAAAGATGTGCCTAGCCAGCTTCCGTTCCATGCCTCATTCTTGTATTCACGAAACGTTGTTAATTTGCTGTCACTATTTACAGTTCCAGCTAAGGATGATGAAAAGGTTGCATTTAACCTAGATTTTGATGATGAAATCATTAATGGCGCTGCAGTTACACATGGCGGATCACGAAGAGGAGCTCAGTAATGGAACCGATGGCAATTCTTTCGATATTCGTGCTCTCTGTATTCGTCGGTTTTGAGGTAGTTTCTAAAGTCTCCTCAACCTTGCACACACCGCTCATGTCAGGTGCTAATGCGATTCACGGAGTTATCTTGGTAGGTGCCATCATCGTGGCCGATCACAGCAAAACAAATCTTGAATTAGGACTCTCTGTTGCCGCCATTATTTTGGCAACAATCAACATGGTGGGCGGGTTTGTCGTAACTGACCGAATGCTTGAAATGTTCAAGGGGAATAAAAAATGAGCCGCACGGTATATGACCTGATTGGCCTAGCTGCCGGTGTTGCCTTCATTCTTGCTCTCAAAGGTTTGTCTCACCCAAAGACTGCTCGTCGCGGTAACTTAATTGGTGCCTTTGGCGCTGGATTAGCAACTCTTGTTGTCTTCTTCTACTCCAATGAGAATTCTTCACTACCGCTCAACAATCTTGGATGGATCCTTGGAGCAATTGCAATCGGACTTGTAATCGGAGTTCCTGCTGCTCGCAAAGTTCAAATGACCCAGATGCCACAGCTTGTAGCACTATTTAATGGTGTGGGTGGTGGCGCTGCAGCCTTAGTAGCAATTGTTGAATATTTAAATCTTGGTGATCAAGCAACGACTGCTGAAGTTATCTTTACGGTCTTTACGGTCATTGTTGGTTGTGTGTCATTTAGCGGATCAATCATTACCTTCATGAAGCTTCAAGAGTTAATGACTACCCGCCCAGTAATTTTCCCAGCCGGCCGCTTTATTATTGCCGCTACTTTGATTTCAGTTCTTGGTGTTGGTGGATGGGTAGTAACCGCACTTGGCACAACCCCACTTTTGATTCTTGCAGGGTTATCTCTCTTGTTCGGAATCTTGTTCGTGCTTCCTGTTGGTGGCGCCGATGTTCCAATTGTTATTTCACTTCTTAATGCATTCACTGGCCTAACAGTGGCTGCCAGCGGTTACGTGCTTGATTCAACTTTGTTGATCATTGCCGGAACTCTCGTCGGTGCATCAGGAACTATCTTGACCCGTTTGATGGCAGAGGCCATGGGACGTTCATTGTTTGGAACTTTGTTCGGTGCGTTTACAGCAAAGCCGCAAGATATTGCTGCAGCTGGCGAAGAGCGCCCAGTTCGCTCAGGTTCACCTGATGATGTTGCGATCTTGCTCAACTACGCACGACGCGTTGTCATTGTTCCTGGTTTCGGACTTGCCGTTGCACAAGCACAACACACGGTGCGCGAATTAGCTGACTTGATGATTTCAAAGGGCATCGATGTTGCATACGGTGTTCACCCCGTTGCAGGTCGCATGCCAGGACACATGAACGTGCTTCTTGCAGAAGCAAATGTTCCTTATGATCAATTGCAAGAAATGGATGAAGTAAATCCAACTTTTGGCCAGACAGATGTTGCAATTGTTATCGGTGCAAACGATGTTGTTAACCCAGCAGCGCAAACAACTCCTGGTTGCCCAATTTACGGAATGCCAATTCTTGAAGTTAATAACGCTGCCAACATCATCTTCTTAAAGCGCTCAATGCGTCCAGGATTTGCTGGAATTGAGAATGAACTTTTGTATGACCCAAAGACCATGCTGTTGTTTGGTGATGCCAAAGCTTCACTTACAAAGGTTGTTTCAGCGCTCAAAGCGCTATAACAAAGAAGTTGCAAGTAGTTGAATGTTCAATTACCCTTGGGTCCTGAACTAAGGAGAACCCAATGCCTGCTGTAACCGTCAGTGACATCACCGTATTGCCTCGCGTAAGCGAAGTTACTGGTGGCCGTGCACGCAAGGTGAAGAGCATTACAACTGCGCCTCAAGGTTTTGAAGGTGAAGGTTTTCCAGTTCGCCGTGCATTTGCTGGTGTTGATATGGCAGAGCTTGATCCATTTATTCACTTAGACCAAATGGGAGAAGTTGAATACGCACCGGGTGAACCAAAAGGAACTCCTTGGCACCCA
>JBILAD010000059.1:0-7172 GCA_044354355.1 Candidatus Planktophila sp.
GCGCGCACAATTTGATGCAGCTATGGCCTTAGTTAATTCATCGGATGTGCACCCGTTGGTAGATTCACAAGATGGCGAAGTGAACTCCTGGATCATGGATGCCCATAGTCTGATCACAGAACAACGTAACCGCGCCTTAGATGTTGTTTCGGTTCCACTGCCGACCCGACTATCAACATCTACCTTGGTTGCACTGCATGAGAACCCACAAGAGCTTGCACTTAACATTCGCCGCCCAATGCCACGTGGACAAGATCAGTATTCACGTCGCGGAACAGCTTTTCACTTGTGGGTTGAACGCCAATTCACAGATGCGGCCACCTTGTTTGGTGATGAGTACCTGGATTATCTAGATCCACTCGATGATGATTCAAAGTTAGAAGATCTCAAGGCCGCCTGGCTAAAGAGCAGCTTTGCTAATCGCACACCGGCCCGAGTTGAAGTTCCCTTTGAAACAACTATTGCCGGCGTGTTAATCAGGGGCCGAATAGATGCGATTTATGCTGATGGAGATGGCTTCCAGGTGGTCGACTGGAAGACAGGATCTAAGCAGTTAGGTAAGTCTGCCCAGGTCCAATTGGCTATGTATCGCTTGGCGTGGGCCAAACTTTCTGGCTGCGACATCTCAAAGATATCTGCAGCATTTCACTATGTGCCAACAGGGGTTACTGATCAGCCAACTGACCTATTAGATGAGGCGGCTCTAGTTGCTTTGATTTCCTCAGTCGATGCAACGCAGTAGTTAAGACTTCTAGGCAGTACTTATTCTTTTGGAATTTCTAATTGCAATGGCAGGTGATCACTCATTCCGGCGTGTGTGTAAGGAATTTGGCGAACATCGCTAGCAACAAGTGATTGAGAGAGCATGTAATCGATTTCAACCTTAGGCAGCCAGCTAGGGAAGGTCTTTCCAGTTGCTAGTGAGTTCCACTTTAACCCTCTTACAACTTTGCTAATGGGAATATTCATATCTCCCATGAGGAGAATCTTCTGTGAGTCAACACCCAAAGTGTGAGACCACCGTTTGATTTGGACCAGTTGTCTGTAGTTAAAAAAGGGAACAAAAGAAAGATGAGTATTAATAATCAACCAACCATTTTCTAGGTGGGCGGCAAGGGCGCTCCTTGGATGGTCACGCACATAGAAACGTTTCAATTTACCGTCAACAGGAAACATCATGAAGACTCCAATAGGAGAGCCCTTTAGATCTAAGCGATGCCAGGATTTAACTGGCAGCTGGGAGACCATTCCAATTCCATACCCTGGTTCACTTTCTTGACTTTTGTTTGTCACAATCTTCACATCAGCATTAGTGGGATTGCGCCACTTTTCATCTGGATTGCCAAACAGTGAGGGCGCAAAGGCCCAATCTGTAGCTTTCATTACAGTTGCAATATTTCCTACCTGATTGTGATTTCCAGATCGCTCAAGAAAATAGTCAACTTCCTGCAGACCAATTACATCGCTCTTGAGATTGAGGATTTCAGCCTCTAAAAGGGCGGCAGCATCAACTGCTGGATCAGGGGGCATGGCTAATCCATGCAGCAAATTCCATGAGGTTACGCGCACCGCCCAAGGCTAGTAGCGTTCACCCCTATGAGCGCGCTGTCACCTATTAATCGCGAAAGCGAGTTGCGGACTGATGCGGCAAAGTTGGCAAAGCTCTGGAAAAGCGCCCACATTATTCATTTAGTTGATGCACGCTTAAGTGCTGGTGATGATTCTCTGACATTTATTGATGCCGCTGCAGTTGACGTTGCTCAACAGAGCTTTGTCGCCGGTGATCGCTTCTTCCTAGGTATCGGTCGTGATGATAATCAGGCTTACTTTGCCTGGCACACCACCTGGATCAATCCACCTGCTGACGATGGAACTGAAGAGTTTGAAAAGCGAAAGTATGAAGGTTTTAAGACTTTGCGAGAGATCGGCGGCAATTTAGATGCTGATGAACTTGCACTTGCTATGCACGCAGTTGGGTTAGCAAATTGGCATGCAACTCACACACATTGTGCGCGATGCGGTGCGAAAACAACGAGTGCTCTTGGTGGCAGTGTTCGTGTGTGCCCTGAGGATTCAACACAACATCACCCACGCACTGATCCTGCAGTAATAGTTTTAGTAAAAGACAAAGATGATCGAATTCTCTTGGGTCACCAACCAGTGTGGCCAGAAAAGCGCTTTTCCACATTTGCTGGTTTCGTTGAAACTGGTGAGTCATTTGAAGAGTGTGTCTCACGCGAACTCTTTGAAGAAGCTGGTGTGTATGCATCAGAGATTACATACTTAACTTCACAACCATGGCCCTTTCCTGCATCGATCATGATTGCTTTTGAAGCAATTACACATCGCCCAGAAGAAGCCCGTCCTGATGGCACGGAAATTACTGAAGTGCGCTGGTTTTCCCGTGATGAAATGAAGGCTGCTGTTGCTGCGCAAGATCTTTTGTTACCGCCAACAATCTCTGTTGCTCGTCGGATGATTCAAACTTGGTATACGAGTGTTGATGGATATACCCGCGAACAACTGCGTGGCGGTGAATCGTGGAGGCCGTAGGAAATCTGCGTGCAGAAGAGATTCTTGAAGCACTAGATAATGAGCAACGCGCAGTAGCACTTGCTACAAGAGGCCCTGTTTGTGTAATTGCAGGGGCTGGTACTGGAAAGACCCGCGCAATCACACACCGCATCGCATATGCCGCAGCTATTGGCACGATGGATCCACACAAAGTCTTGGCCCTTACATTTACTGCGCGCGCTGCTGGTGAAATGCGCACACGTCTTCGCTCACTTGGCGTTCCATCCGTTGCCGCCCGCACCATCCACGCAGCAGCGCTCAAGCAGCTCACTTTCTTTTGGCCACAGGTATTTGGTGGGCGCACACCAGATTTACTCACAACCAAGAGCGGTTTTCTCACAGAGGCAATTAAGCGTGCTCAATTACAAGGCGAACTATCAATTTCATCCCGTGACTTGCTGCGAGATATTGCAACCGAGATTGAATGGGCCAAGGTTT
Source organism: Candidatus Planktophila sp. (assembly GCA_044354355.1). Taxonomy (GTDB): domain Bacteria; phylum Actinomycetota; class Actinomycetes; order Nanopelagicales; family Nanopelagicaceae; genus Planktophila. Next base: position 3,013 of record JBILAD010000059.1, read on the forward strand.
CACAGATTTCACCTTCTGATTACTTGAGTGAATCACTTAAGCGCACAGTTAAGCCTCGTATCAATCCAGAACAGCTAGCCAAGGTCTATACCGCCTATGAGAGCGTGAAGCATCAAGAGCGCGCAATTGATTTTGAAGATGTTCTACTTTTAACCACTGCAATGATTGAAGAAGAACGCGAAGTGCGAGAGCGCGTGCAGGACCAATATCGCTTCTTCACAGTAGATGAGTATCAGGACATTTCACCCTTGCAACAGCGATTAATCAATGCCTGGCTTGGTTCACGCCAGGAGCTATGTGTTGTTGGTGATCCGGCACAAACGATTTATTCATTTGCAGGTGCGACACCAGTATTTCTGAACTCATTTACACAGCGCTTCCCTGAAGCAGAAGTTGTCCGCCTAACAACAGGCTATCGATCAACTCCAGAAATCATTTTTACAGCTAACAGCATCCTGCGTAAAGGTGCGATGGGAAATGAGTTAGTAGCAATCAATGAGCACGGTAGCAAACCAACAATTACCCCCTATAACGATGAAGTCAGTGAGATTGCCGGAATAGTTCGTGACATTAAGCAGCTGATCTCTGAAGGAACTCCTGCACAAGAGATTGCTGTTCTAGCCCGTACTAACAATCAATTAAATGGTTTAGAAAAAGCAATGAATGCAGCCAACCTGCCATACCAAGTTCGAAATACAGAGCGATTCTTTGAGCGCAAGGAAGTTCGTGATTTCTTAAAGCAGGTTCGCACAGCTTCTGTCATTCCAACAGAAGGTGTTTCCTGGCTAGATGAACTACGCACCCTTGCCCAACCGTTTTTAACCGGGGGAGCTATAGATGGAATCGCAGCTCTATTGCACCTTGCTCGTGAACTAGATAGTGATTCTGGATTTACACCAAAGAATCTGCGTGCATACTTGCGCGAAGTTGAAGACCGCGTTCAACAAAATAATCCCCCAACTATGCCTGTTACAACTCTTGCAACACTGCACGCAGCAAAAGGTCTTGAATGGGAACGAGTATTTTTAATGGGTGTTAGCGATGGAATCTTGCCCCTTGAAAACAACAGCACCACTGGTGATCAAGCATCAATTGATGAGGAGCGACGCTTGTTCTATGTTGGGATTACTCGTGCTAAATCAGATCTGCGGCTGAGTTATCGAGGCAAAGCATCGCGGTTCTTGGCTGAGGCTGGACTGATTAACTAACTATTCAATGTTTCGCTTACCAGAACTGATTGCAATGGTTCTGGTGTAAGTATAGAAATTAAGGGCTGCTTTGCCTTGTTCTCTCATTCCATAGGATGAGTCTTTGCTCCCACCAAATGGAGCATGAAAATCCACTCCAGCAGTTGGTGCATTAACTTTAATCATTCCAGTATTAAGGGCACTGGCTAATCGATGTGCAGCTTCAAGATCCTGGGTGTGAATACTTGCCGTTAATCCAAAGCGAACGCTATTGGCAGTTTCAATTGCTTCCGTGACACTCGAAAGCGACACAAGATGAGCAAGTGGTGCAAATGTTTCCTCGTGAAGTAATTTATGAACTGGCGGTAAACCTTCAGATAACGTTGCTTGGACATTCCATCCTTCACCCTTGGGAGTAGCTCCTCCAACTAGAATTCGTCCAGATTTTTCAACTGCTGCAACAGCTTGTTGATAATTCTCTTGAGCAGCTGCATTAATAAGAGGTCCTATGTAGGTGTCTTCTGCAGTCGGGTCACCACTTTTCAAGATTGAAACTGCGCCAACTAGAACATCACGAACTTCGTTATAGCGCTTTGAATCACCAACAATCAAAATTCTTCGGGTTGCTGTACATTTTTGTCCAGAGTAGCTCATAGCACCCAAAGTTAAGTGACCTGCTAACAAAGTTAGATCGGCATCCGGTAAAACTATTGCGGGATTTTGACCACCCATTTCAGCTTGTACTGGCAATGAATTTTCAATTGCAGCCCGCATCACAATTTTGCCAACTGCAGCCGAGCCGGTAAAGGAAAGTGCATCGATGGAGTTAATAAGTGCCGCACCTGTCTCAGCGAAACCAGGAAGAACTGTGAAGATATGAGCCGGCAATGCTTGAGAGAGCAAATCTTCTAGGTAAACAGCACTTGCAGTTGCAAACTCGCTTGGTTTAACAACAACTGCATTGCCTACAGCCAGAGCTGGAGCCGCTTTCCACAGTGGTATTGCGAAGGGAAAATTCCACGGAGTAATTATTCCCACCACTCCATGAGGCTTTCGGATTGAGAGGAGATAGCCATTTATTGCATTTGGAAAAGTTTCCCCATCAGAATCCAGAGCAGCTTGTGCGTAGTAATCAAGAATTGCAACAGATCGTGCAAACTCACCCCGAGCTTCAGTGATTGGCTTTGCAACTTCGCGGACAATCAAAGAAATAATTTCATCCTGATGCTCTCGAAAAACTGCTGCACACTTGGAGAGCGCAGCAGCACGACTAAATGCATTTTTTTCCCACTCTAATTGTGCTGTCCGTGCTGCTGAAACTGCTTTTGCCACATCATCAGGAGAGGTTGATGGGAAACTCTCGATGATTTCAGAAGGAGCAAAAGGATTGCGACTCTCAATAATTCTCATACTAAGCATGATAGACCGAGTTGGAGAATGTTCATAGTGCTGCCTTTAAGTTCAGCCACGTGAACAAATCACTGGAGGAAGGTTTTAACGAGCTCCATTTCGCGCGGCCGAATAATGTCATACAGATAAAAATCTAATGGCATCTGGAGTGCAAACATTCGAGTCAATCGTTCTTCGAGTTCATCAAAAGTATTTACATCAGGATATACCGGGCGAATTGCAAGAATGGAAGGAATCTCTAGTTTTTGATAGTTCTGAGCAAGTTGAACATTCTCTTGTGTTGTCCAGCGATACAAGAGAGGTTCTATTGCCGTAAAGCATGACGCTAAATTCTCTAATGACGCTCCTTGTATCCATAAGTCATCGAAAGGTGTAGTTGATTTACGATTAGTAAGTGGTGTTGAATCCAGAAAGCGAGATGTAACAGAATTTTTCTTTAGCACAATAGATATTTCATTGTGAAAATCAGAAACTACTTGTTCCCTTATCCCTTGGATCTTGAGGAATATATCGCCGATTAAACCCACTAAATTCTCTTGCGTTAGTTCTAAATGCAACAGTGGATCATCAGTCTCAAGAGAAGTACTGATTAGGCGAGAAATTACTTCACGAGCTTTAGGAACATCGATATTCCGATTCTCCATCAATGATTTGCAGTGAGTACAAAAACATAGAGACAGTAGGTATTCAGTGATAGGGCTAGAATTAAAAAAGAATCGCTCATGGTGTTCATTGTGCTTAAAGGGAGTAAAATTGATGGACTCAAAGGCAATATGAGAAAATCCCATATTGAGCATCTCTCGCACATGCCCTATTACATATGCTCGAACTGATGGATTAGCTGGGCACAAATTTGGATTTAATTTCTGGTCAAACACATTGAGTGAAACGCAGTCAGGACGACTTGCAGCTAACTTTGAATCATGCAAAAAGACTGACCAAGCACCGAGTGCAACATTTGATTCCACTGCTGCCGAAACTAGTGACTCCATTTTTTTCTGACTTATGTATGCACTATTTGTTTCTGGTGCTATTTCTTTCTCAGTATAGAACTGAGAGTTGGTTTCGTAATAATGGGCACCATCTTCTAGATGCATCATGGACATCCCATGTCGAACAAAGAGGTTTCGAGAAGCGTGATATTTCAAGCATAGATTGAGACTAGTAAAGCCATTATTTGCTACTTCGCTTACAAAATCTTGAGGGGAACCATTAATTATTGAGTGTGGAAGCGCGAATAGCCCCGCCATGATTCTTTAGATCTTTACTTCATCAACAATTAATTGCGCTATTTTTACGATCTTGGCAGCAATTTTTGGATAATCTTTGTCAGAAATTTGATCAGTCATTCCGATAACTCCAATAGAGAAATTGTTGTCGAAAACGCCAGGGATGTGAGCTGCAATGCATCTAACGCCAGCGGCTTCCTCTTGGTCTTCAATTGCATATCCCATTTTGCGGAATGAATCTAACTGTAGTGAGAGTTCATGAAGATTCTTTAATGTGGCTTTATTTCCTGCCTCAAAGTCAAAACTTTCTGAAAGTTGTGACACATCCTCTTTC
>JBILAD010000060.1:0-7112 GCA_044354355.1 Candidatus Planktophila sp.
AGATTTTGTGATGGAGTTGGTAACTCTGAAACACAGATTGCAAAATCTTGGAGCTCTGGACAAAGAAGCCCCCGACATCGGGGGCTTCTTTCTTATCCACAGATATTTGTTCGACAGCCGAAGAGGTCTTGCCCAGAACCCATTATTCGCACGCAGCTCTGGTGGCGTAATGGCAGCGTGAGAGGTTTTACCAACCGCTAGGTGCGAGTTCGATTCTCGTCCAGAGCTGCACCTAAATTTTTCCCTTTTGCAGCCCTTCAATTACTTCTTTCGCTCTCTCCTTTAATTCAGGCAGATCACTCAATCTCTTTAAACCAAAGATCTGTTGGCTCATGCGGTGATTCTTTGCAAAGGTCTCTTTGTGGCGATCTAAGAAATCCCAGTAGAGGGTTGTGAAAGGGCACGCGGTTTCACCTACTCGCAGCTTTGGGTCATAGACACAAGGCTTGCAGTAGTTAGACATACGGGAGATGTAAGCACCACCTGCTGCATAGGGCTTTGTCATCATGGCTCCGCCATCTGCGTGAACACCCATGCCGATGACGTTGGGAACCATTACCCATTCAGTGGCATCGATAAATACTTCTCTCATCCAATCAAGAAATGTTTGTGGGTTGGTGCCAGTAACAAGTGCCAGGTTAGAAAGCAGCATCAGGCGCGGGATGTGGTGAACCCAGGCGCGATTGTTAATGTCAGTCACTGTTTGCTTCATGCAGTTCATTTGAGTTTTGTTTGGGTCAGAAAACAATGGCAGCAGTTTTGTAGTTGCCTTTAGTTGATTGTTGTTGCGGTAGTCAGGGCCTAAAAACCAATACATACCGTTGACATACTCGCGCCAGCCAATCAGCTGTCTGATAAATCCTTCTGCAGATTCAATGGGGACTTTGCCGGTGTTAAAGGCCTTCATGGCTGCGTGGATAACCTCTGTTGGGTGGAGTAGGCCGTTGTTTAAATATGGAGACAGCAGTGAGTGATGGAGGGCCCAGTTATCTGTTGTCATGGCATCTTCTAGTGGACCAAACTCTGCAAAGTGATTATCAATAAAGTTTTTTAGTTGTGCCAGTGCGCCTTTGCGGGTGGTGGCCCAAGTAGTTGTGGGGGCGTGGTTTAGCTCTTGAGCAACTTCTAGATCAATCTCATCGCGCTTGTGTTCTAGGTAGGCCGGACCCTCATACTTTTTTGGTGGTGGCAATCGATTATCTTTATCAAAGTTCCAGGCACCACCGACGGGGTCTTTGCCCTCCATCAGGATGTTTAAGCGGGTGCGCTGTTTTCTATAGAAGTTTTCCATCAGGTATGACTTTTGTTCAGATGCCCATTGGTGAAAAAGCGGCCGTGGGGTTAAGAAGAAGTCATTGTCTAAAAAGCTGACTCCATATTTTTCTAAGGCTTCGAACTGTCTAAAGGAGGATGGCTCAGCCGATGTGATGGGCAGCTTTTTGTGTTTCTTTGTAATGACAGCTAGCCCATCAATTGTGGTTGCCGCTTTTACATATTCAACGGTGAAGCCTTCAATTTCAAGTGATTGTGCAAAGTGTCTGGCACTTGAGATTAGAAAGAACAATCTTTCTTTATGCCAGTTGCGCCCAGTGGTCATCCGGGCACTTTCAACAAAAGCGATTACATCTTCTTTAGGGTCAGCAGCTTTGAGTGCGCCGTAGTTGCGGTGGAGGTGATCAAAGGGGATATAAAGGATGCGTTTCATTTGTTCTCACGGCAACGATCGCTGCAGTACTTCACTTCATCCCAGTTTTTGGCCCACTTCTTGCGCCATTCAAAGGGCAGATTGCAGCGCGCACAAGTCTTTGGGGCAAACCCGTTTTTGACCTTGGCTACGCGTGACATTGAGTGATTCTAAGTGAGTCGTTACTTATTGGCCATGCAGAGTTCACATGCGTGACCTACCCTTAATCCAAGTCCTATAAGGGACGAACCGGTTAAGGAGAGAACCACATGGATGAAAAAGGCTTACTAGAACTCTGGAACACAAAGCGCACCCAGGTTATCAACGCTCAAAAGGCTCCAAATTTTATGCTGATCGGTATTTTTGTATTGGCAGCATTTGGCAAGTTTGATATGGCATCAGATGCCACCAAGTACCTAGTTGTTGGCGTTGCAGCAGTAACAGGAATTTTGGCAATTATTTCTCAGTACGCAACTATCCGCGAAGCTGAGGCTTTGCTTGTGGACCTTCAGCGAATTGAAAAGCCAACAGAGCTAACAAAGAAGATTGCATCTTCACGTCACCTGTTATCACTATCTGCAATTGCAATAGTTGGTTTGGGATTAGCAGTCTTCGCACTCGTCACCTGGGCAGTACTGGGCTAGTTCCTTGGACAAGTTATTTATCATTGGCGCTTTTGTAGTTGTCGTTGCAATCTTTTTGGTTGCATATGAGCGACCAGCAAAGAGCAAGAAGAAGTTGACCGGTAGAGGCGGGGACTTCGAGTCCTAGGTGGGTTTGCTATGCGTAGATTAGTAATGGCAGTAATTGCTGCACTTGTGCTCAGCTCAAGTGCAGCTTTTGCGCATCAACCCGTTGTTTTGTTAGATACAGACACAACTGCTGCCAAAGGACCATTGCTAGTTGATGGCACAGTCTCCTTTGCCATCCGTGCATCCTTTACAAAGTCAGGACAAAAGAAAGCCTTTCGGGCTCAGTTTAAAGAGGGCGAGGCCCTTGAAGTCCAACTTCTGATTGTTGATAAGAAGCCAGAGAATGCTTTGAAGAGCTCTCAATTGCCAAGTGTTGTAATCACTGGCCCAGATGGCTTTAAGGTGACGATGAAGATTAATGAGCGCACAAAGTTTTATGAGCCATATGGTGGAACAAATTACTTGTATTTAGCTCGCTATAGCGGGGTTACTAAAGCTGGTATTTACAATTTTCTTATTACATCAAAGGCAAAAGCAGGAATAACACTGGGTGTGGGCCAGCAGGAGGTTCCGGGAGAAGTTGTGCGCGGTGCCTATGTGGCACCAACTCCTTAATTGAGTTTGCTGTATTGATAACTAAGGGTTGCAGCTGTTGCTACCCAGAGTTGATAAGGAAGCAGCGCAAATCCAATGGGGATTGATGTTCTAAATGCGATCACCATCATGGGCAAGGTCAAAAGCGCTGTTCCAAAAAGTGCGATCACAGCAAACTCAAGGTTGTGGGGTCGGTAGAACTGGTAGGCCCAGATCAGCGCACATGCCACAGAGAGTGCAAAAAAAGTTAGGTAGATCAGGGCGGTTCTACTAGTTGCACGTTGGGCAATAGTCACAGCGGCAATACCTAACACAATAAAGTTATAAGGCCAGATAATTCCAAAGATGTAACCTGGTGGTTGCCATGCTGGTTGGTTCAAAGTGCGATACCAGTTATCTCCTGTATTAACCCAGAGACCAGAACCAATGACATAGATTGCAACGATTGCAATACCTGCAACAGCGCCAAGTGATTTCATGGGATTAACTCAACTTGCCGCGCTCAATAGGACGTGGCCATTTGATCTTCACACCCAGTTTTTCTGCAGCATGTAATGGGAAGCGTGGATTGCGCAGGAACTCTCTTGCCATAAAGACTGCATCTGCCTCACCTGTTTGGATGATGTGATCTGCTTGTTCTGGTTCAGTAATTAACCCAACAGCAGTTGTCATAATTCCAGTTTCAGTTCTAATGGCTGTTGCAAAAGGAACTTGAAAACCAGGGGTTGCCTTGATAGGTGCTTTATGAACATTGCCACCTGTTGAAACATCAACCAGGTCAACACCAAGTGCTTTTAACTGCGCGCAGAGTTCAACAGAGTCAATCAAGTTCCAGCCATCATCAACCCAGTCTGTGGCAGAGATTCTGACAAATAGTGGTGTTCCAGTGGGTATTGCCTTTCGCACAGCCGCAACTGTTTCTACAAGAAACCTTGTTCTGTTGGCAAAATTTCCGCCGTATTCATCGGTGCGCTTATTGGCAAGGGGGGAGTAGAACTGGTGAAAGAGATAGCCATGGGCGGCATGGAGTTCGATGACATCAAAGCCAATCTTTACTGATCTCACCGCGGCAGCAACAAACTCTTGAGTGAGTTGATGTATTTCAGCAATGGTAAGTGCGCGAGGTTCTAGATAGCCTTCAAAAGCAATTGCAGAGGATGAGACGGCTTGCCAGCCGCCTTCTTCAACAGTTGCTATGCGGTGATCATCCCAAGGCAACATGGTGCCTGCCTTGCGGCCTGCGTGGGCTAGTTGGATTCCCATCTTCACATCATGGCTATGTGCGAAATCAATCATTGGTTTAAAAGCTTGGGCGTGTGCTTCATCTTCTATTGATGGACATCCAATTGAAATACGTCCCTCTGGCACAACACCTGTTGCTTCAACCATGATCAAACCGGTGCCACCTGTTGCAAAGGAACCTAGGTGCACATCGTGCCATTGGCCCACAAAGCCATCCTTAGCCATGTATTGGCACATCGGAGAAACCCAGATGCGGTTATTGAATTCGACCTCGCGGATTGTTAGTGGATCAAAGAGAGTGCTCATGTGCTCACTCTATTTGAGATTGGCAAGGCTTGCTTTAACAACTGCCTGGATCAACTTCACATCCACATCCCAGTCGTTTGGCAATTGGATAATCTTTTTAAGAGCGTTGCCCTCTTTAAATTTTGGGGCAAACTCCATCAATACCTTTTCATCCCACGTCCCAATCAAGACATGCTTGGTCGATGCAGATACGCCCAAGATGTAGTGCTTATCTAGCTTGACCATGGGTTGATTCCAGGCGATGACTAGTTCTAGTTCTGGATACTTAGTGGTGATTGCTTTAAAGATCGCCTTGATTGTTTTTGCTTGCTGTGGTGTTACCGATTTATAAAACTCAGTCGTGGTGGCAAATCGCTGTGAACTTTCAGAGCCCCTTGAAAACATAACAAGGGCGTTGGCATGGGCTTGGGAGAAGCCATAGTTTTCTCGCAAGTGCGCTATTTGTTCTGGATACTTTTTACCTTTCAGTTTTGCCATGACCTTAAACCAGTAGGCCATCTTTTCGCCGTACTTCTTTTCAATGGCAGGAAAGTGGGCTTCGCGAGAGGGATCTTTTGCCATAAGAAAAGAATAACCCCTGTAGCGATAGGGCTACCGGGGTTACTCTTTTGTCCATTCCCTCAAATGGAGGATTTCTCTAGTGGGAGTAGAGAAAACTTTTTATATAGCGATCGTGCGCTCGCTGATCTGGGCCTGTAGTTCTAGATCATGTGTTTCATTAGCTCGGCGGGAGCGCGCAAAACGGCTGCGCTCATCATTTTCAAATTGAGTGTGATGGTCAACTGCGAATTGATTGGTAATCAAAAGGCTAATCAAGTTGTTTGAGTCCATGTCGAAAAGGATGGGGTGCGAAGGTTTCGCAGATGCATGAGCGAGGTGAATGCTGGATGAGCGTTAGGTTAATTAAGTGTTTTAACAGGAAAAACACACCTGTCTGGACTACTTTTTCTCTATGAGTTCTTGGATTCAAAAGGTTGTCCGCCGCCGTGAGGTTGTTGGCGGGCTGGGCCTTTCAGCACTCTTTTTGCTTTTCCCATCTTTGGCTGTGGCAGCAGGTCCAACGCTAAAGGCAAGCAAGGTTGGTCAAAAGGTTGTGTGGCGCGGATACGTGTACACAGTTGTTAAATCCAAGGGCAAGCTGGTGTGGAAGCAAGGAGCAAAGGTTGCCGTGGCAACTGCAAAAGCAACTGCTAGTGCAACACCAAAGCCAAGTGCAACAGCATCTGCAACACCAACACCTTCTCCAACACCGAGTGCCTCTGCAACTCCAACACCAACTCCATCTCCCAGTGATTCTGCAACCCCTACGCCTTCACCAACAGCAACACCGACTCAGACGCCAACACCATCACCGACTCCAACAAAAGATGGCGTCTTTGTTGCTAACTCCTCTGAGCTCAAAGAGGGTCAGATAAAAATCATTGAGATTAATACTGTTAGAAACCAGTACACCTCTTACTCTTTTTCACGCATTAGCGGAAAAGTCTATGCACTCAGCGTTATCTGTACTCATTCAGGGTGCAAGGTAGTAGCTGCAAAAACAGAGCTTGTGTGTAATTGCCATTTAAGTATCTTCAGCCCCTTTGATGGTGCTGTGCAATCAGGGCCAGCCCGCTTGCCACTTACGCAATATGAGGTAACAGAGCGGGATGGAAAGATTTACATCAAGCCCTAAGTAGTATCACTTCGCGCTCCAAGTTATTGAAAAAGTAAAGCCCCGCAATGGTTTGCGGGGCTTTACTTGTGTAATTCAGTATTGAACGACACCGTAACAAGTAGAGCGTAACATGTTACTTATCCACACATAAATGATGTCTCGGAAAATTAGACACTGTGCTGGGCTACTTTCTGCGAGTCCGTGTAGCTCAGAGGATATAGCGGCACCGTAACGCAGTTGCAGGTCGTGGGTTCAAATCCCACCACGGGCATTAACACCAGAGGGGCTTCGGGGCGTTACCGAAGTCCCTTTTGTGTGTGGTCTAGCGAACTGAACGAAGTACCGCAGTTACCTTGCCTAAGATCTCGCAGTTGTCTCCATCGATAGGAGCAAAATCATCATTGGCAGGAAGTAGCCAGATGTGGCCGTTCTTGCGTGTGAAGGTCTTCACAGTTGCTTCGCCATCAATCATTGCTGCAACGATTTCACCGTTGTTGCAATCTTTTTGTGAGCGGATAACAACGTAATCACCATCGCAGATAGCTGCGTTAATCATTGATTCACCAACGACTTTGAGCATAAAGAGTTCGCCACTTCCAACAAGTGATTCTGGAAGTGGGAAGGTCTCTTCAACAGATTGCTCTGCCGTGATGGGACCACCGGCTGCGATGCGACCGACAAGTGGGATGTAGCGGGTGGCATCTACTGGAGTTGAGTTCTCTGCTGTCTTCTCATCTGGCATCAAAACTTCTAGTGCGCGGCCACGTGTTGGGTCGCGGCGGATAAAGCCCTTCTTCTCCAGAGCCTCTAATTGGTACTTAACTGAGGCAGGGGAGGTCAGGCCAGCGACAACGCCGATCTCTCGCATTGAAGGGGGATAGCCGTTGTTTTCAAGGGCATCCTTGATCGCTCCAAGGATCTTGAGCTGACGGGTGGT
>JBILAD010000061.1:0-7020 GCA_044354355.1 Candidatus Planktophila sp.
GCACGTTAATCCTTTTACTACTTTAAAGCGAGGCTAGGTTCATGCCTGCAATTTCACTTGCTAAGGCGCCACAACCAGCATCAACTAATCCGGCGCAGATTCGTAACTTCTGCATCATTGCCCATATTGATCACGGTAAATCAACACTTGCCGATCGCATGTTGGGCATCACCGAAGTTGTAGAAGCTCGCAATATGCGCGCGCAGTATCTAGATCGCATGGATATCGAACGCGAACGCGGAATCACTATTAAATCTCAAGCAGTTCGTTTGCCTTGGCGCTCATCACTAGATGGCGGCGAATACATCTTGAACATGATCGACACACCTGGACACGTTGACTTCACCTACGAAGTATCGCGCTCGCTAGCTGCATGTGAAGGCGCAGTCCTTCTTGTTGACTGTGCTCAAGGAATTGAAGCACAAACCCTGGCAAACCTTTATCTTGCAATGGAAAACAATCTAACGATTATTCCTGTGCTTAATAAAATTGATTTACCTAACGCACAACCTGAAAAGTTTGCAGCAGAGCTTGCTCGGTTAATTGGTTGCCAACCAGAAGATTGCTTACGTGTGTCAGGAAAAACTGGCGATGGCGTTGCAGAGCTGCTGGATCAAATCGTTGCCCAGATCCCAGCACCTGTTGGAGATCCTGATGCCCCAGCGCGCGCACTGATCTTTGACTCTGTTTATGATGCATACCGAGGTGTTGTTACCTATGTTCGTGTTGTTGATGGCCACTTATCACCACGCGAACAGATTCAAATGTTCTCAACTGGTGTTCGCCACGAAGCGCTAGAAGTTGGTGTGATTTCACCTGAACCACTTGCAGGCAAGGGTCTTGGTGTTGGCGAGGTAGGTTATTTAATTACAGGCGTGAAAGATGTTCGCCAATCTCGTGTGGGCGACACCATTACTACCTATAACAACCCCACTAAGAAAGCACTTGCTGGATATAAAGATCCCAAGCCAATGGTGTTTTCAGGTTTGTTCCCATTAGATGGTGCTGATTTTCCTATTCTTCGAGAAGCCCTCGATAAATTACAGCTAAACGATGCCGCCCTTGTTTATGAACCAGAAAGCTCTGCAGCCCTTGGTTTTGGTTTTCGTTGTGGTTTCCTTGGTTTGCTTCACATGGAGATCGTGCGCGAACGCCTAGAGCGCGAACACAAACTCAACCTTATTTCCACAGCACCAAACGTTGTCTATAACGTGACGATGGAAGATGGAAAATCAGTACGAGTAACTAACCCATCAGAGTTTCCTGATGGCAAGGTTGGTGCTGTTTTTGAACCTATTGTTAAATCAACAATTCTTGCTCCCTCTGATTACATCGGAACAATCATGGAGCTATGCCAAGATCGCCGCGGTGTTTTACTTGGCATGGATTACATCTCTGAAGATCGTGTTGAAATCAGATATGACCTGCCATTGGCTGAAATTGTTTTCGACTTCTTTGATCAACTCAAGAGTCGCACAAAGGGTTATGCCTCTTTAGATTACGAAGAAAAGGGCGAAGCAGAAGGCAACCTTGTTAAGGTCGACATCTTGTTACAGGGCGAAGCAGTGGATGCTTTTAGCGCAATTGTTCACCGCGATAAGGCTTATGCATATGGCGTGATGATGACGGGCAAGTTGCGCGAGCTCATTCCTCGTCAACAGTTCGAAGTTCCTATTCAGGCAGCTATTGGTGCTCGCATTATTGCTCGCGAAAGTATTCGTGCAATCCGTAAGGATGTTTTGGCTAAGTGTTATGGTGGAGATATTTCACGTAAGCGAAAGCTTTTGGAAAAGCAAAAAGAAGGTAAGAAGCGCATGAAGATGGTGGGACGTGTTGAAGTTCCACAAGAAGCCTTCGTTGCAGCCCTTGCGACGGACGCCGACATTGAACAGATTAAGGCTGCGCGTAAAGCAGGGCAATGACGCTCTCTTTCTACGTACATATCCCGTACTGCATTAAGCGGTGCGGTTACTGTGATTTCAATACCTACACACCCAATGAGCTCCAGGATGGCGCAACCCTAGAAATCGTGAGCAACGATTACATCGATGCGGTGTTGCGCGAGTTAGAGGCTGCACCAAAAGATGTTGTTCCAACTATTTTCTTTGGTGGTGGCACACCATCCCTACTACCAGCAGATGATTTGGGCCGTGTAATCACTGCAATCAAAGCGCGCAATGGTTTAACACCAGATTGTGAAATCACACTTGAGGCAAATCCAGATTCAGTGACACAAGAAAAACTTGCCCGCTACCTTGAAGTAGGTTTCAACCGCATCTCTTTTGGTATGCAATCTGCAAAACCTCATGTGTTGGCAGCCCTTGATCGCACACACAATCCAGCTAATGTTGAAAAAGCAATCACTATGGCAAGGGCGGCTGGTTTTAAATCTATTAGCGTTGATTTAATTTATGGCACACCAGGAGAATCCTTAGCTGATTGGCAAGAGACGGTAGCGGCCGCACTTGCCTTAGATATCGACCACATCAGTGCCTATGCACTCATTGTCGAAACTGGCACAAAGCTTGCAGCCCAGATTAAGCGCGGTGATCTAACAATGCCCAATGATGATTTGATGGCAGATATGTATTTGTTAGTTGATCAGATGTGTGAGCAAGCAGGACTTACTTGGTATGAACTATCTAACTGGTCAAAGCCAGGACACCAATGCCGTCACAACATTGCCTACTGGGAGAACAAAAACTGGTGGGGTCTTGGACCTGGGGCACACTCACATGTTGATGCCAAGCGTTTTTGGAATGTGAAGCACCCGACAAGCTATAAACAAAAGTTGTTTGCGGGGGAGTCTCCTATTGCAGATAGCGAGCAGTTAACTGCCGAACAGATAAAAGATGAGGCGATTTTGCTTGGTATCAGAATGCGTGATGGATTACAGATTGAGCTGTTGGAACCCCATCAATTGGAGGTTTTGGCTCTCTATCGTGAGAATGGTTTTGTTCAGTTACACGATGATCGCGTTCTGCTGACCCCTGCGGGCCGCTTGATCGCAGATCGAATCGTGCGAGAAATCAGTATCTAGTACTCTTAGAACAAATGTCATCACGTCGTCTTGAAATCCTCCGCGCAATTGTCGATGAGTACGTTGCGACCCAAGAACCTGTCGGTTCTAAGTCAATCGCCGATCATCATGGCCTCGGGATTTCACCTGCCACGATTCGAAATGAAATGGCTGTTCTAGAAGATGAAGGCTTGATTACACAGCCTCACACAAGTGCTGGACGCATTCCCACAGATCTTGGCTATCGAGTATTTGTGGACAAGTTAGCAACAGTCAAGCAGCTCTCAACTGCTGAGCGCCGCGCTATTGAAACATTTCTTCAAGGCTCTAACGATCTAGAAGAGCTATTGAAAAGATCAGCCAAATTATTAGCAGACATTACAAAGCAGGTTGCTGTTGTTACATTTCCAATTATTGGAGAGGGCCGTGAAAAGATGGCAATCTCAGGAACAGCCAATCTAGCTCGATCTGGTGAGGATTTAGGACTAACCCTTTCTCCTATTCTTGAAGCACTCGAAGAGCAAGTTATTATTTTGCGTTTACTAGATGAGGCACGTTCAACGGTCCATGTTCGAATTGGTAGTGAGCAAAACGAGACAAATCTGCAATCAACTTCTCTTGTCACAGTTGGCTATGGTGTGGAGTCATCACAACATGGCGCAGTGGGTGTCTTAGGGCCAACTCGTATGGATTACGCGGGCTCTATTGCTGCAGTTGATGCTGTTGCCCGTTACGTCGGACGATTTATCAATGAGGGTCAATAAGTGGCAGATCATTACCAAACTTTAGGTGTCACAAAAGGTGCTAGTTCAGATGAGATTAAGAAGGCTTATCGCAAACTGGCACGTGAACTCCACCCAGATGTGAATCCTGATCCACACACCCAAGAAAAGTTTAAAGAAGTTACAGAAGCCTATGATGTTTTAAGTGACCCACAAAAACGTCAGTCCTATGACATGGGTGGCAGTAATTTTGGTGGCGCAAACTTCGGTGGCGGATTCAGCGACATCATGGATGCATTCTTTGGCGGCGGAGGATCGCGCGGACCACGTCCACGTACTCGTGCTGGACAAGATTCACTTATCCGTATTCAAGTTGATCTTAATGAAGCGTGCTTTGGAACTGAGCGTGAAATAACAGTTGAATCAGCTGTTGTGTGTCCGAAGTGCACAGGCACAGGTTGCTTAGATGGACAACATCCTGAAGTCTGTTTGACCTGTAAGGGGCGAGGTGAAACTCAGCAAGTAGTTCGCTCAGTTATTGGTCAGGTTATGACTTCTCGTCCATGTAATGCCTGTCAGGGATACGGCAGCGTGATTAAGAGTCCATGCCGTGAATGTGCTGGTGAAGGTCGCGTGCGTAGTCGTCAAACAATTGATGTGAAGATTCCTGCTGGTGTTGAAACTGGCAACAGAATTCAGATGTCTGGTCGCGGTGAAGTGGGCGCAGGCGGCGGTCCTGCTGGTGACTTATACGTTGAAATTGTTGAAGAACGCCATGAATACTTAGTTCGAGATGGCGACACATTACACATGGCACTTGAGGTGACCATGATTGCTGCAGCACTTGGCACAACGGTAACTGTTGAATCACTAGATGGCCCAGTAGATGTCAATGTAAAGCCCGGGACACAAAGTGGCACACCTATTGTGATTAAGGGCAAGGGCATGACCCGTTTGCGCAGGGGCGATCGCGGGGATTTAATTGTTCATGTTGAAGTAATTACACCAACCAAGTTGAGCAGAGATGAAGAAAAGATACTTCGCTCATTTGCTGAAGCACGTGGTGAGAAAGCCAATGAAGCCCACGTAAAGGGCCAGGATGGATCAATCTTTAGCAAACTTAAGGGAGTGTTCCACAAGTAATGTTCACACTCTTTTTCGTAGATGATCTGCCAACAACTGTGGGTAACTCCTATGAGTTTGCAAACGATGATGCCAATCATGCAATTCGTGTTTTGCGCATGCAGGTGGGGGCAGAGTTCATGCTCAGCGATGGTCAAGGATCCTGGTCACAGGTTGTTGCAACTGAGGTAAAGAAAAAGTCTATGCAGGTTCGGGTTATGGATTCAGGTTTCCAAGAACCACTTGCCACAACAATCACCGTTGTTCAAGCCTTACCTAAAGGCGATCGTGCAAAGGAAGCAATTGAGTTACTGACTGAAGCCGGCGTTGATCGCATTGTTCCGTGGGCATCTGCGCGCAGTATCGGTAAGGGTTCAGACAAGTTCGCTATTACTGCGCGCGAAGCAAGCAAGCAATCTCGCAGATTTAGAATTCCAGAGGTCACAGAGTTAGCAACAACGGCTCAGATTTGTGAAGCAATCAAGCTGAGTGATCTGGCAATTGCCTTTCATGAGAGCGCAACAGACAAACTTTCAGATCAGATTTCATCCCATAACGTTGAGCATTTATTAATCATTATCGGACCTGAAGGTGGATTAACCGATGAGGAAATTGCAGCCTTTACCGCGTCCGGTGCCAAGGTTGCGCTCATGGGGCGACCAATTCTGCGTTCGGCACATGCTGGTATTGCAGCTGTTTCAGCTGTCTCTGCGCTTTTAAAGGTATGGTAATTACGTGGCTTTAGATCCCAACTGCATCTTTTGCAAAATCATTGAGGGACAGATCCCGGCTGACATCGTGTTGCGCAATGAAAATGTTGTCGCCTTTAATGACTTGAATCCGCAAGCACCAACTCATGTTTTGCTAGTTCCAACATTGCACACAGAAAATGCTGCAGGGATCGCACGCAATAGCGCCACCATCACCGCAGACCTTTTCTTGGCTGCCGATCAGATTGCCAAAGAGCGTGGGCTAAACGGCTATCGAACAGTTTTTAACACCGGGGAAGAGGCAGGTCAGAGTGTTTTCCACGCTCATCTACATCTTCTGGGTGGGCGCGCCATGGCATGGCCACCCGGTTAAAGATAGATTTACACCTATATGGAGCGAACGCTGATCACCGTACCTAACGCCATTCCGATGGTTTCTGTTGTGGGTCCGCATGATGACAACTTACGAGTTATCGAAGCAGCCTTTCCCTCAGTAAATATCACAGTGCGCGGTAATGAAATAACTTTGCGCGGACCGCACATTGATTGCGCAAAGCTTGAAAACTTATTTAACGAGTTGATGGTTGTTATCCGCAGCGGAAATACTCTTAACGTTGATGCGGTTAACCGTGCCATTGAGATGCTGGAACACGAACCTGTTGATCACCCAGCAGAGGTTATGTCACTTAACATTGTGAGCAATCGTGGTCGCACCATCCGCCCAAAGACTGCAAACCAGAAGCGCTACGTTGATGCAATTGAGGATCACACCATTACATTTGGTATTGGCCCTGCTGGTACGGGTAAGACATATCTTGCAATGGCGATGGCTGTTGCAGCGCTACAAGCAAAGAAGATCAACAGAATTATTTTGACTCGTCCAGCTGTTGAAGCAGGCGAGAGTCTGGGCTTTTTACCAGGAACACTGAGTGAAAAGATTGATCCTTACTTACGCCCATTATTTGATGCGCTGCATGACATGATCGATATCGACACAATTCCGCGCCTGATGCAATCAGGAATCATCGAGGTCGCACCTCTTGCCTATATGCGTGGTCGCACATTAAATGATGCTTTTGTTATCTTGGATGAGGCTCAAAACACCACACCTGAACAAATGAAGATGTTTTTAACCCGCTTGGGCTTTGGTTCAAAGATGGTTATAACGGGTGATGTGACTCAGATCGATCTACCGAATTCACAAAAATCTGGTCTTAAAGTAGTGCGCGATATTTTGCAGGAGATCGATGACATCGCCTTCCTTGAGTTAACCGCAGAAGATGTTGTTCGTCACAGTTTAATTGGCGACATTGTTAAGGCCTATGACAAGTTTGATGAAGCACGTCAGGGATTGCGACCAATTCGCCAACAATGACAATTGAAGTAATAAACACTTCAGGGCAGTTAGTTCCGGCCACTGAAATAAACTCTCTTCTCACTTTTGCCT
>JBILAD010000050.1:0-7675 GCA_044354355.1 Candidatus Planktophila sp.
TGAGAACACATCTGTGACCTTTGCATCTGTCCACTTTTCGCGGCCAGCAAGTAGATCTACGTGGAACTGGTAACCATTAACGCGAGCGTTGATGATGTCGAATGTTCCCATTGCTTCCCAGCCGCCTTTATCTCCGGCAGCGAAACCAACAAGACCCTTCTTCTTCATACCATCAAGCATCTTTAGGTATTCATCCCAGTTTGTTACGTTGTCTGCATTCAAACCTAGGTCAGCAAACATTGACTTACGGAAGTGAAGACCCCATGGGTACCAAGACTTTGGAACGAAGTACTGCTTGCCATCAAGACCTGTTGAAGCAATCTTGTAGCTCTCTGAGTACTGATCACCAATTGCATCCCACACACCAGTTAGATCTGCGAGCAGACCCTGCTCTGCGAAAAACTGCATACGGTATCCAGCCATCCACTCAAAAGTATCGTCAGGTGTTCCCTGTAGATACTGTGAAAGGTTGTTCTGGAATGCATTTGATTCAGTTGCGTTGTACTTAACTTCGTTCTTTGTCTTTGCTGTGTAAGCAGCAATCAAAGCTTCGTTCTGTGCTGTTGGACCAGCATCAACGGAACGTGCACCGTATGCAAGTGGGCCAGTTGCTTTATCGCCACAACCAGCTAGTAGTGATCCACCTGCTGCTAATCCGAGACCACCAACTGCAGCACCCTTAAGTACTGAGCGGCGGGAAATGCCATTATTTAGATCTGACATCATCGTCCTTTTCTATTAATTAGAGCCTTCGAAGGTCATCGGGTTTTGAGGGGTCAAAGCCTTCGGACGTTGGAAATCTACGCGTGGGTAGGCCTAATAGATAGGAAGAACAGGTAACGAAAAGGTCACGATTCCTGGCCGTTTTGGGCAGATCTAAGCGTGGGATTAGCCCTTTTTGCCGAAGATTTTGCTCAGAAAGCCGGGCTCCTTAGGGTCATTGGCATGCCCCTGGCACCGGTCCTTCTTTGCCACCCCTTTGAGGGCAATTTCAATGTGCTGGCCACAGCCTGACCATGAAGGCTTTCCACATTTACGACAAGTAGTTTTGCTGCACATCTTCTTCTCTTTTCTATTTAATTCCTGCAGGTGAATTGATCCAGGTTAGATATCCACCATCAAGATTTACCGCATTAAATCCAAGCTCTTTCAACAACATCGAGCCAGTGTGTCCACGAAGACCTACCTGACAATTAACAAGAATGTTTTTGTTTTTCAGTTCAGACTGGCGTTCACGTAATTCATCAACTGGAATATTGATGGCACCAGGAATGACACCTCGACCACACTCTGCCTCAGATCGAACATCAAGTAATTCAAAACCCTTTTCTCGGTACTCATTTATTTCGCTCCACTGAGCGATTTTTGAAAGTCCAGAAAGGACATTTTCTGAAACATAACCCAACATATTTACAGGATCTTTTGCAGAACCAAATGGTGGTGCATACGCCAATTCAAGATCTGCTAATTCAGGTGCTGTAATACCACCGCGCATTGCTGTGGCAATAACATCAATTCGTTTATCAACGCCTTCGATACCAATACCTTGAGCTCCCAGAATTTCACCACTCTTTGGATCAAAGATTAACTTCAAAGTCATTTGCTTTGCATCTGGGTAGTAACCAGCATGTGAGTTTGGATGGATGTGGATTGCTTGGTGAGGACGTCCAGCTGCCTTCAGTCGCTTTTCATTCCATCCAGTTGTTGCAATCATTAAGTCAAACACTTTAACAATTGCTGTACCAATAGTCTTTACAGGGCGAACAGTTAATCCAGCTATATGGTCAGCTACAATTCTTCCATGACGGTTAGCTAAATTTGCAAGAGGAACTAGAGTTGCATTTCCATCGAGTGCATCTGTCTTTTCTGCTGCATCCCCAACGGCATAAATATCAAGATTACTGCTGCGATTGAACTCATCCACTTTTATTCCGTTACGAACTCCAATTTCAAGACCGGCAGCTTTTGCTAAGCCAATCTCTGGACGAACACCAATAGCCAGGATCACTATTTCAGCCGGAAGTACGTGGCCGTTAGAAAGAACTACAGAATCTGAGTTTATTGAGGTAACACTTGCACCTAGTCGAAGATCAACACCGTGTGATCGCATTTCCTGTGCAACTAATGTTGCTAGTTCAGGGTCGAGTGGCATCAATACTTGATCTGTTGCTTCAACCAACGCAGTTGGAATCTTACGGTGAACAAGATTTTCCGCGATTTCTACGCCGATAAAACCACCACCAATAACAACAGCGCTAGCCGGCTTCTTGCCAACACTAGCTGCAATCTTTTCCACATCTTCTACTGTGCGAAGTGTCATTCCACGATCAATTCCGGGAATGGGTGGAACAACTGGTGAAGCACCTGGGCTCAGAATTATTTTGTCGTAATCAATTTCAGATGTTGTACCAGTGATTAGGTTCTTGATCGCAACTGTTTTCTTGCTTGGATTGATTGCAAGAACTTCAGTACTAACACGAACATCTAGTCGAAATCGAGCATGCAGTGAGGCTGGAGTTTGTAGTAAAAGATCTTTCTCTTCCTCGATTATGCCGCCTACGTAATACGGAAGTCCGCAGTTTGCGTATGAAACATGGCCACTTTTTTCAAGCACAATGATTTCGGCATTTGCATCCAAGCGACGCAAACGAGTTGCTGCAGACATTCCACCTGCAACCCCACCAATAACGATTACGCGCATTAGTTGTTCACTAAGGCTTTCCCGGTATTTGTCCAGTCAATCACGCCACCATCCAGGTTGTATAAGTTGCCGAATCCAGCGTCCTGCATGACTTTAACTGCCTGGCCTGAGCGATTTCCGCTACGGCAGTAAACCGCATAAGTGCTCGTCTTATCTAAAGCTTCGATTTGAGATTCAAAACTTTCATTCTCAAAATCAATATTCTGCGCACCTTGAATATGCCCCGTCATGAACTCACCGGGGGTACGAACATCCAGTATTACTACCCCAGAGTCAGTAATCTTTTTTGAGAAATCTTCGACATTCAAATTCGTGACCCCTGCTACCCCTGAAGCACATCCAGCAAGAAGTAGAACTGAAGTCAACATTGCGATAACTTTTTTCATTTTTCCCTTTACGCAAGACTTAAGAATAGTTTTTGTAGTTGAGCTGTCACGGCATCAGAATTGTTTTTTCCTTCTTCAATGCATTCCTTAAGACTTGCAGAAATCAATGTAAAGGCAGCTGTGTTAACAGCCTTTGAAACAGCTGACATTTGGGTAACGATTTCTTCGCAGTTGCGGCCTTCTTCAAGCATGCGCGCAACGGCACCTAGCTGACCCTGGGCACGCTTGATTCTCTTTGCTATCGCGTCAATTTGTTCCGCATCAGATAGAACATGAGCAATTTTCTTGGTTGCCATGGTTAGCACTTACAGCGATCGGCTTCAGGAACGCCAGCTAGTGCAGATTCAATATGTTCTCCGCAGCCTGACCAAGTTGCCTTCTTGCATACGGGGCAAGTAACTCGTGAGCACATCTTCATATCTCCTTAGTTGTAGTAACTAAGAGAAACCTACCATACCCCCGGGGGTATCTGTCAAAGACCCGTTACTTTAACGGCAGCGAGTGCTACCCCTGCCACAACCACCCAGGCAACCATTCCCATTGCCATTGGGCGGGGACCGATAGCTCGAATTGCCTTCCAGCGAACACCCGAGCCCAGTGCAACTAAACCTACACCTAACATCAACTTGCTGAGCAGAACGATGTTGTCATGCAGGCCATCATTGATATCAACCACATTGTTCAGAGTCGCTACTGCAATGAATCCGAGAACAAAGAATGGAATGAGTGGAACCTTTGCAGTTTCAACCTCTTGCTTACCCTGTGAAGTTAACCAACGTCGATGGCGCAAAGATAAAATCAAAACAATCGGTGCCAATAAACACACACGTGCAAGCTTTACAACAATTGCATACTTATCAGCATCGTCTCCCCATACAGATGCAGTGGCCACAACCTGACCAACATCATGTACTGCAGCACCTGCCCATGCACCAAACTCACGTGTGTCTAAATTCAAGGCATGGCCAATTAATGGAAGCATAAAAATCGAAAGAGTCCCACACAGTGCGATTAAACCAATTGCATAAGAAGTCTCTTCTTCCGTTGCACGAGTTTGTGGACGAATTGCCGCAACTGCAGTTGCACCACACACACCAAATCCAACACCGATAAGTAACCCTAATTCGCCAGACATTTTAAAGAGTTTAGATAAACCTAAAATTCCAAAAATCGTAAAGGTCACCACAATGGCAACGGTGATCACACCTTTGAGGCCAATTTCTTTTAACGAAACAACACTTACTTGTGCACCAAGCAGAGCAACACCAATTCGCATAACTGTTTTGCTTGAGATTTTTGTTGCAGGGGCTGCAAAAGCTGGCCACTGTGCAAAGTTTGCTACTAAAAATCCAAAAGCTACACACAATGCAAGTGGGCTAATCGCCGACTGCATTTGATTGATTTGAAATGCAAGTGCAACCAATACGCCGATTAAACCAAAGCCAGGAGCATATGTTTTAAGCATTTAGAAGCCTAACTGGGCAAATACTTGGTCCGTAATCGTGATCTGATCATCGTTGTTGAGCTTTTCAGGATTTACGCGATTTGAGCCCGGTAGGCGGCCACCTGCAGCAGTAACTGCTGTTGCAAATTCTGCTGCTCTGCCTGTATTTCCATCGACAGATAACTTGGCAGCATCAATTGCAATAATGAAATGTGAAATCTGTTGAGGCAAAGCATCCTGACTTGATGCAAACATATCTGGGATATTTTTCGCAAGAGTTGGGCCAATCAACATGCCAGTTAGTGATTCAACAAGAACAGCAACTGCATATCCTTTAACGCCCCCCAGTGGCGCCAACATTCCAGCCAATGCCTCTTTTGCATCAGTAGTTGGTGCACCATCTTTTGTGAATGCCCAACCTGGTTCTAGCTCCGCGCCTGCTTGTGCTTTTGCTTGAATCTTTCCGCGAGCAACTGCGCTCGTTGCAAGATCAACAACTGTTGGAGGATTTGTTGGAATACCTGCAGCAATTGGTGATGTTGAAAGCAATGGCTGGTTTCCGCCCCATGGAGGCATCACAGCTGGTCCTGTACTAAATGCAATACCAACCAAACCACGGTTAATCATTGGCCACACATAAAGTCCTAATGCGCCGCAGTGATTAGATCTTCCAACACCAACAGCTGCAACTCCATTTACTAGTGCGCGCTCTGATGCAATCTCTGCAGCCTTTTGTAACTGCCAATGACCAAGACCATCATCACCATCAAAGACAACAAGACTTGGTAGATCTGTAACTACTTTTAGTTGAGCTTTTGGATTGATGCCACCTGCTTGTAGGCGTGAAAGATAAAAAGGCAAACGCATCAAACCATGGCTGCCGATCCCCCAACGATCACTGGCAACTATGCAACGAGCAGTCGTTGCTGCCTCTTGTGAAGGGACACCTGCTGCTTCCAGTAAAGAGGTTGCCTTTTCAATTGCCGTACCAACGGTTAATTGAGGCATTTAATTGCTGCTTTCCTTGAGGGCTCCCACTGCGTGAGTAGCAGTCTTAGAGTTTAGAACTAATTCAATATTTGAGGTCAGAATTTGATTGATTCGTAACTGGCTTTCTTTGGTAATGCCGGCAACGTGGGGTGTCAGAATTAAGTTAGAAATTTGTTCCATTTCACCCTTTACCGGTGGCTCTTGTGTTCTCACATCAAGTGCTGCACCAGCAATGGTTTTAGCCTTGAGGGCCGCAATCAGATCGGCCTCATTAATCACTTCTCCGCGACCAACGTTAACGATAATTGCATCCTTCTTCATCAAAGCAAGGGTTGCTGCATTAAGACTTCCATTTGTTTCAGGCGTTGATGGCATATGAATACTAACAACATCGCTTCGCTTCAAAACATCTTCAAAAGTGGTTAGTTCGACCCCTTGGACATTTTTTGCATATGGGTCATACCCCAACATTGAACAGTTAAATCCTTGAATCAATTTAGCTGTTGCAACACCGGTTGCTCCGCAGCCCAAGAGTCCCCACGTTAATCCAGATAATTCACGGCCAGGAGTACGCACCCAACCACCTTCACGAGTTGCAACGTCATGGCCTGGAATGTTGCGCAATAATGAAAGTGCAAGGCCGAGAGTTAATTCACCAACGCTAACCGCGTTTGCTCCAAGTCCTGCAACAACTACAACACCTGCAGCATCTGCAGCCTTAAGATCAATATTGTCTAAACCCACACCTGCGCGAGCGATCACTTTCAGACCAGGTGCTGCAGCAATTACATCGGCGGTTACTTTTGTTCGATTGCGAACAACAAGTGCCTTTACATCCTTCAGAGCGGCTTTAAGTTCTTCAGGGTTATTCCATAAATCATCATTACGAGTAATGGGAAAACTCCCCTCCAGTTTTTGGAAGGGAGTTCCCCATACATCTTCTGAAATCAGAATCATTATGCTGAAATGAACAACTTCGTGAATGTGAACTCGCGGTGGCCCATAACTTCAGCCTTACATAGACGACCATTAACGGTGTCATAAATGACATCCATCATCATGTCGCCAGCCTTAGTCATGTCGTATTCGTAGCGAAGGACTCCAGAAACATCAAGGTCGATGTGCTCAGACATTGACTTAGCTGTCTTGATATTTGCAGTGAGCTTCAATACCGGAACGATTGGGTTACCAATAACGTTTCCTTGTCCTGTTGGGAACAAGTGGATTACAGCCCCACCAGCGGCCATCAGAGTTACGCACTCTGCTGCTGCAGATGATGAATCCATAAAGTACAAGCCAGGCTTTGCTGGATCAGGCATTTGCGCAGGTGTTAGAACACCAACAACAGGCACCGATCCTGTCTTTGCAATATTTCCAAGTGCTTTTTCTTCAATAGTTGTTAAGCCACCAGCAATATTTCCTTGTGTTGGCTGTGAACCAAGAAGGTTTGCACCTGTTGCTTCAATTACCTTGATGTAGTTGTCATATGTGAGCTGGAACAGGTCACGTGTAGCAGCATCAATGCATCGCTCTGCAATGAGGTGCTCTCCACCTGTTAGCTCTGATGTTTCACCAAAGAAAACAGTTCCGCCAGCATCAACCCAACGGTCGACCGCCTCTGATGTTGTTGGGCAAGAGCCAAGACCAGAAGTTGTATCTGATTCTCCGCACTTGATTGACATAATCATGTCGCCCATTTCAGCTTCTGCTCGAGTAAGACCAGATGCATCTTGTAAGAACATCGCTGCAACACGGCTAGCTTCTTGAATAACTTGGAGGTCGCCCTTGCCTTCAATAGAAAATGCTGCAACTGGCTTGCCAGTCTTTGCAATTCCGTCAGCAACACGTTGTGTCCATTTTGGCTCAATACCAATAACAACAACTGCAGCAACATTGGCGTTAACGCCAGTACCGATGAGTGTGTCAAAAGTTAATTGAAGATCTTCACCAAACTGTAAACGACCAAATGCGTGCGGTAGTGCCATCGTGCCAGGGATAACTTTTGCAACAGCTTCTGCAGCTGCATTGGAAAGATCATCGAGAGGCAAAATAATTACGTGATTGCGGATACCCATAGTGCCGTTTTCGCGGCGGTATCCAGTTAAGCGCGGCTTGCTTCCCATCGATAACTCCTCATGTTGTGTGTGTGAATGT
>JBILAD010000015.1:0-18881 GCA_044354355.1 Candidatus Planktophila sp.
TAATCGCCCTTTTTGATGGCAGCTGATGCAAGTCCGACTTTGATGCCGTACTTAATAATTGCGTCGCCCTCAGCAAGATCTGTGAGTGCAAATTTGTGCCCAAGAGGAAGTGCGTGATTTAACACTGCAGTGCTCTCAGTTCCCTCTTTCACGGAACGACCGTGAATTGTTCCTGGTTGCAGATCTGTCATTGCAACGGCGACATTGTCGCCATCATGATGAAGCAGAAACTGCGGTGGAGTTATTGCCATGTCTACACACGCCTCTCTTCGCTTAAATGGGTAGTGGTCTGACCTCTTGCTGGAGTCTAGGTTAGGTGAGCGTGTTTCGTCTACCCCTCTGCCCAAACTTCTTGCAGTGGTCTAACCTGTTGCCATGAAAGCAGAGCTTCGGTACGGGATTATCGGCGCGGGCAGCATGGGCCGCGAGCACATTGAGAACATCAAGGTCATGGGCGGAGCGGTCGTTACCGCGCTGAGCGACCCTCATGTTCCATCCCAAGAAGCAGCCCTAGCCCTGGCCCCTGGCGCAAAGGTATTTAGCGATCACCGAGCAATGCTGGACTCAGGTTTAGTTGATGCAGTTGTCATTGCAACCCCTAATGACACACATGCTGCGGTCTTGAAGGATGCACTTGCAACTGATTTAGCAGTTTTTGTTGAAAAGCCATTGGCTACAACAGTTGAAGATTTGAAATCAATCCTTTCGTGGGATGAAAAACGTAGTGCGATGACGTGGATGGGTCTTGAATATCGATTCATGCCTCCTGTGGCTGAAGCTATAGCTCGCGCTCAAGAAGGAGATGCCGGAAAGATTCATCAGGTATCGATTCGTGAACATCGTGAGCCTTTCTATCCAAAGGTTGATAACTGGAATCGTTTTGCAGATCGCACCGGTGGAACTTTGGTTGAAAAATGTTGTCACTACTTCAACTTGATGGACATTGTTATTGGCGAACAACCAATCCGCGTCTTTGCATCAGGTGGGCAAAGTGTTAATCACCTTGATGAAAAATATGATGGCAAGCAAGCGAACATGCTTGATAACGCATATGTGGTTTTGGAGTACGCAAACGGTGCCCGTGGAATGTTAGATCTGTGCATGTTTGGCGAAGGTTCATTTGATAAAGAGATTCTGACAATCGTTGGAGATGAAGGAAAGATTGAATCCTTCTTGCCATCACAAGTTGTGCGGGCATCTCGCCGAGATTCAATTGGCAAATTAACTGGATGGGCACGTGGTGCAAGCCGCGCACGTGGAAATGAGCAGAAAATTGTTCACAACTACGATGTTAAATACATGGGTCACCACTATGGGGCGTCATACATTGAACATACAAAATTTAGAGATGCTATTTTGAATTCAACGCCAGCAGAAGTGTCACTTAAAGATGGAGTCATGAGTGTTGTTACAGGCCTTGCTGCTCATAAGAGCATTAATGAAGGCCGAGTAGTTGAAATTAAAGAGCTCTGGGGCTAACGCTCCACTCGAGCGCTTCCGCCACGAGCAAGTTTTTCCACCTCTGCCAATGAAGCCATAGTGGTATCTCCAGGCGTAGTCATTGCTAAAGCACCATGAGCCACACCAAGTTCTAACGACTCTTGCAGAGTGCGACCATCTAGAAGACCAAAGATCAGTCCAGAAGCAAAACTATCTCCACTGCCAACTCGATCAAGTACTTCTGCCTTTTCATACTGTTTAGATTGCAATAACCCTGTCTCCTTAGACCAGGCAATTGCACTCCAATCATTAATCGAGGCACTGTGCACTTTGCGCAAAGTTGTTCCAATTACTTCAAGATTTGGATACGTCTTAACAACTTCCTGAACCATTGCACCAAAAGCGCTGTGATCTATCTCTGTGAAGTTAGATGTTAAGCCTTCAACTTTAAATCCAAGAGACTCTGTGAAGTCCTCTTCATTTCCAATCATTACATCAACAAATGGAGCTAGCTTGCGATTTACTTCCTGCGCTTTTGCTTGACCGCCAATGGCACTCCAAAGACTTGGTCGATAATTCAAATCGTATGAAATCTTAGTTCCGTGCTTCTTCGCACTTTTCATTGCAGCTTCAATCACACCTGGTGTGGTCTCTGATAAACCAGCATAGATTCCTCCTGTGTGGAACCAGCGCACACCCTGAGAAAAAATAGCGTCCCAATCAATTGATGCTGACGTTAGTTGAGATGCAGCTGTATTACCTCGATCAGATACTCCGACGGCACCGCGCAATCCAAATCCTCTTTCGGTGAAATTCAAACCGTTTCGAGTTGTGCGACCAATGCCATCATATTTTTTCCACTGGATAAATCGTGTGTCTACGCCACCTTGAAAGATTAAGTCTTCAACTAAACGGCCAATATCGTTTTCAGCAAAGGCGGTAACCACTGCAGTTCGCAGACCAAAACAGCGACGCAATCCTCTGGCAACGTTGTACTCGCCGCCGCCTTCCCATGCATCAAAGGTGCGAGTGCTCTTTATGCGCCCTTGGCCTGGGTCAAGACGCAGCATTACTTCACCTAAAGAAATTTGATCAAATGCGCACTCACTCATAGGCTTAATGTTCATTGCGCACACACCTTTACCGCTTCCTTGGTTAAAGAAATAATCTCGTCAAAGTCTCCAGCATCAATTAGTTTTTGCGCAACCATCCAGGATCCCCCAACTGCAGCAACTGATGCTAACTCGAGGTATTGCCGTGCATTCGCTGCTGTTATTCCACCCGTTGGCATAAATGAGATCCCTGGGAATGGTGCAGACATGGCCTTTAGAGCATTGACCCCACCAAGAGTTTCTGCCGGAAAGAATTTTAGAGTTGTAATGCCTTCATTTATTGCTTGCAACATCTCAGTTGGTGTGGAAACTCCTGGAAAGTAAGGAATGCCTTGCTTACTAGCTTCGGCCGCAACTGATGGTGAAAATCCTGCAGAGACAGCAAAGGTGGCACCAGCATCTATTGCTTTCTTTAGATCTTCGCCATTTCGCAATGAGCCAACTCCGACATGCAAATCTCTATTGTTGGCAGCAATCTTTAGGGCTTCCAAACTTGCAGGAGTGCGCAAAGTAATTTCAGCAATCGGCAATCCGGCAGCAACTAAAGCATTGGCTAGATCTTCTGCCTTTGAAGCATCGCTGATTGCAACAACTGGAACTATCCTCAAACTCTTTATTAATTCAATCATCATGACTTCCTAAAGTGCATCGTGGCGAACCGAATAAACTGTTCCCAATCATAGGCGGTCACATCATGTTTGCCACTACGTATGTGATAGCCAATAAATTCACCAACTGGATGATTAATTGGTGGCCACTCTGATACACCTAAACCCGGCTTATCAAACAAGGCGTATGCAGGCTCGGCAAACTTACCCCCAAGGAATTCACCTTTGGGATCTGCCCAAACATCATCTTCGGCACTAGCTATATAGAGAGGTCTTGGCGCAATCAGCGCTGCTAACTGGTGCATGTCCACGGGTAGTTTTTCTGGTTGATCGTTGAAATTTTTGTAGTTGCCACAAAACCAATGTGGGAAGTTTTCATTGATCGATGTAATGCTTTCGCCATAGTTACGACGTGCTAAAGAAATACCACCTGCTCCAGAATCATTAGAAATCACCATCGCAAATCGCTCATCCAATGCACCCGCCCACAGCGCTGCTTTCCCTAAGCGAGAGTGGCCAATGACAGCAATTCTCTTTGAATCAACCAAGGGATTTGATGACAGGTAATCACATGCACGACTCAATCCCCATGACCAAGCAGCAATAGCCCCCCACTGATCTGATTTCAATTCATCTGCATTGTGCTCTGTAAACTCAGCACGAACACCTGTTCTACACCCATCAACATGATCGGCTTCAACATCTCCATAATAGAAAGTAGCAAGACCAAAACCACTACGAATTATTTGCTCAATGGGCCAACGAGAGCTTTCACTTCCACGCGAATATTCAGTAGCGCAATTATTAATAACACTTTTACCATCTAAGGAATCTGCCATCCAACGAGTATTGATTGGGATAGAAGAATCAGGATCGACAGCGTGATTTCCTTTGAAGTTGCATCCGAGAAAAATAGGAACGGGATGCTCTACATCTTTTGGGGTGTATAGCTGTAAATCGATTCTCATTGAATCATTGTCGGTGCTCAAATAAACATGAATCTCTTGCCGAATAGCTAAACCATTGAATGCATTATTGTCAGTCGAGATAACTTTATGACTAATTGTGGATTCTGTTTTTGGAGCTTTTCCATATACTTCTGATTCAAAAATTCTTAGTATTTCTAGACGTCGCTTTGTTGTCCATTCCGACGTATCTTTAACAATCGCCCCATCCTCACACACCAGGATTTCAGGAAGTGGATGATCTCCTACCTTGCTTTCATCGTAATTTGGTGAGTCATTCATCGACCCATCCAACCGCCATCAACTGTGAGTATCTCGCCATTGATATATGAAGACGCTGGTGATGCCAAAAATACTGCGGCAGCGGCAAGGTCATCTGGATTGCCCCACTTGCCAAGAGGAATGCGAGCAAGAATAGATGCGCTTCGATCTGGATCATTTCGAAGTGCTTCAGTGTTATCAGTTGATATATACCCAGGTGCAATTGCATTTACATTGACACCCTTTGTGCCCCACTCATTGGCTAGCGCTTTAGTTACACCGGCAACACCATGTTTGCTTGCGGTGTATGCCGGCACATTGATGCCACCTTGGAATGAGAGCAATGAAGCAATATTGATAATGCGGCCATTGCCTCTGCTTAACATTGACTTAGCGCATAGCTGTGAGATCTGAAAAACCGAATTCAAATTAATATCGATGATTCGGTTCCAGTCCTCCAAAGTAGTTTCAATTGCAGGTGACCGGGAGATGGAACCGGCGTTATTAACAAGCACATCTACATGTAACTGATCTATACCCTTGAATGCCTCTGAGATCTCTGTCTTGGATTGAACATCGCAGATCAAAACTTCACTCTTTTTTCCTACTTTTTCAATCGCATCGCGTGTTGCCTTCAACGATTCTTCGGAACGACCAACCAAAACAATGTCAGCCCCTGCCTTAGCCATTGCAATTGCAATGGCTGCGCCAATGCCTTTGCTCGAACCGGTTACAAGAGCCTTTTTTCCATTCAATGAAAATTGAGACTCGAGCCAAGTGGCCATTACTTTAGATTCTTTGTTTCTACTACGTTGAAATCTGAATAAGTAATATTTTCTCCAGCTGTGGACCAAACAAACTTATAGTTTGTGGTTCCAGCACCTGTGTGAATAGACCAAGCAGGACTAATAACGGCTTGCTTATTACTCAAAACAAAGTTACGAGATTGATCTGGCTTTCCAAATAGGTGAATCACCTTGTGTTCGTTATCTAGCCCGAAGTAGAGATAAGCCTCTGTGCGACGCTCATGCACGTGGCAGGGCATTGTGTTCCAGACGCTGCCTTCATGAATTGTGGTTATACCCATCGCCATAGAGGATGAAGCAACGCCTTGATCATGAATGTATTTGCGCAATGTTCTTTCACTTGAATTCTTAGCATCTCCAATAACAACAGAGTCAGCATCAGCTTTCTTAACATGAGTTGTTGGGTGATCGGCATGGCACATACTTGAAGTGAAATAGATTTCAGCTGTTCCCTTTAATGAAATGACCTTCGAGCCACGAGAAACATAAATTATGTCTTCGGCGCTTAGGTCATATGAATGACCATCAACGTTGACTTGCACAGCTCCTTCTAAGCAAACTAATCCCAATTCGCGTCTTTCCAATAAATACTCAGCGCTGAGCCCACTTGGTGCATCAAGGGTGACTGATCCATTTTTCAAAGAAACACCACCGATAAGAATTCGGTCATGGTGAGACATCACGAATGTGACAACATTTTCCTGAAATAGATTGGTAATCACCAATCTTTCCCGTAAGTGGTCACCGCTCTTTGATTGCACATCTTCTGGAGTGATTTGTGGGCGTATTTCCATAACAAAATGATAGGGCACATTGGATTATAAAGAAATGTTATTAATGCAGACACATTGTGATCAAAGCGTTGCCATTAAGTGTTGCTTATTACCGGCTTTTCTAATTGAATTCAGCCACGCAAATAAGAAATGTCCATCTTATTTCGTCTTAACAGAGAGGTTCCAAACTATGAACAAGATTCTACGTTCAAAGTTGGCTATCGCTGCATCCCTCGTGCTATCTGTAGGCCTTGTTGCAACAGGTCTTCCATCAGCACAAGCGGAATCAGGCGTCCAGCCAACTGCGGCTCAGTTAGCTGCATGGAAGGGTAAGGAAATTACTTACTACTTCTACAACGACAGTGCAGCAGAGTTGGAAACAACTAAGTCACAGATCGCTAGCTTCGAAAAGTTAACGGGTGCAACTGTCAAGCTTGATGTAATCCCTTACACAAGCTTAGATACACAACTACAAGCTCGTCTTGCTGCAGGAAATGCACCAGATGTTGCTCGTTTGAACAACCCAGGTCTTTACATCAAGGATTCTCTAGATCTAGAGAAGTACTTGGGACGTAAATATCCAGCTGAATTCCTAAAGGGATCAACTCTTCAGGTTACTCACCCAACAACTAAGAAGTTAATTGGTGTTCCTTACGACTTAACAGTTAACGGGCCTTTCATCAACGTTGATATGTTCAAGAAGGCTGGAGTTGCGGTTCCTACATCTTGGAACTGGACAGAATTAGTTGCAGCAGGTAAGAAAGTTCAAAAGGCAACTGGATCTGAATACGCATTTGCTATTGATAAATCAGGACACCGTGTGTCTACAGTTATGAGCCAATTCGGTGCATTCATGGTTGATAAGAACAAGAAAAACGTTCTTCCATCTTCAAAGACACGTGCTGAGAAGGCTGTAAAGATCATCACTGACCTCTACAAGGCAGATCAAGCACCTCGTGATCTTTGGATTGGTACAGGAACAAAGTACTCATCACCAACAGCTATTTTCTTGGCGCAACAAACTCCAATTTTCTTCTCAGGCAACTGGCAGGTCGCAGCACTTGAAAAGGATGCGAAGTTTACATTTGCAGCAGTTCCAAATCCAAAGGAGCTCAATGGTGGTGGATGGCCTGGCGGTAAGTTCCTAATTGCATTTAATGCAAGCAAGAATCCTGACTTGGCAGCATACTTCTTGTACTACTTAGCTGATACAGCTCAGTTAGAGGAGATGGACAAGAAAGCATTCTGGTTGCCTACACGTAATGACCTTGTAGCCAAGGGTATTAAGTACGCAACACGTGCTTCAGATATGGATGTCTTCCTAGCAGATGCAGGAAAGACACCAGCTGCGGCTTATGGAATCCAGTCAGTACCTACTCTTACTGGACTTATCTACAACAAGCTACGTGACTTGATGACTGAAGTTATGGCTGGCAAGATCACAGCTAAGCAAGCTATTGCTCTTCAAATTACTTTCATTGACGAACAGCTTGCAACACTGAAGAAGTAAAAAGTTATAAATTACTTCTTATGACTAGTTCAAGTAATACGGTTAACCGCCGGCGTTCAGTTATTAACTGGCGCCGGCGGTTAATGCCGTACTTGTTTGTTGCACCAAATATGTTTATTTTTATTACCTTTATCATTTGGCCCGCTATCCGCGGATTCCAGATTTCTTTTTTTGACAGTATCGATGGGCGAACATTTACCCCCGTTGGCACGGGCAACTACCGTGCAATATTCGGCGATCCAACCGTTGCAGAGGTTGCTAAAAATACTGCTACCTACGTTTTTTTCTATGTGATTATCTCTACCTTGTTATCGATTGCATTCGCACTTATTGTCAATGAACAAAAATTTGCAAAAGGTTTTTTTAGGGCAATTCTCTTTTTACCAGTAATGCTCTCTCCTATAGTCGTCGGGCTTATTTGGAACGATGTGCTTGATCGCAAAGTCGGTCCACTAAATTCCCTCCTGCAAGCATTAGGCGGAGGAAGTCCGGGTTGGCTGGTTGAGCCAAAGCTCGGAATGATTGCCGTAATTTTCGTAGGAGTATGGGTTCACCTTGGTTTTTATTCAATTATTTTATTGGCCGGACTTCAGGGAATCGATCGAAGCCTGTTAGAAGCAGCCGCTATGGATGGGGCAACGCGTACCCAGATAATCCGCACGATTATCCTTCCGTTACTAAAGCCAACAACGTTAGTGATCCTTATTTTGGCTACCATTCATGGCTTCCAGTCCTTTGATTTTATCTATACATTGACGGGCGGCGGGCCACTAGGTGCCACAACTTTGATTGTTCAATACATTTATGATCGAGCTTTCCAAACCCCAATTCAATACGGACTTGGTAGTGCAGCTGGAGTAATCCTCTTTATGATCATATTTGGGTTCACAGCGCTTAATTTCTTACTTGGAAGAAAGCGTGATGCGATATGAGCAAACTTCAGGAGCGTGCATCTGCAAATAAGTGGAGCTCTATTAGTGGAAAGAAAGCGCCGTCAACAGGCTCTATCTTCAGAACGACTTTCCTGCTTGTAATGACTTTTATAATTTTGGCTCCAGTTGTATGGTTTGTGCTTTCATCCTTTAAAGATGCAACTGATTTAGGTGCAAGACCTCCAAGGATATTGCCTACACGCTGGGCTTTTGAGAATTACACAGAAGCTTTCCAGATGTATAACTATAAGCGTTACTTTATGAATAGCGTATTCGTTACATCGGTTGCGACTGTTCTAACCTTATTAATCAACTCTATGGCAGCCTACGCATTTGCAAAGTATAACTTTCGTGGACGTGACGGACTCTTTGTACTAACCCTTGCAATGATCATGATTCCTTTGCACGTAATTTTGATTCCTATTTATCTAGTTGTTGCTAATTTGGGATTGGTAAATACTTATTGGGGAATGATCATTCCGGCGGCAGCCACCCCAACAGGTGTCTTTATTTTGCGTCAATATATGTTGACCATTCCTGATGAGCTTATAGAAGCGGCCCGTATCGATGGAGCGGGCGAGTTTAGGATCTTCGCCAGAATTGTTTTGCCCCTCTGCCGTCCAGCGCTGGCAGTTGTTGGAATCTTCTCTATTTTGTGGCGTTGGAATGACTTCCTTTGGCCGTTGTTAATTGCGCAGAAAGAGGAGCTATACACCCTTCCAGTAGCTCTAGCTTTATTAAATGGACAGCTGGTAGTGCCTTACAACATTGTTTTAGCCATGTCGGTAATGTCAATTATTCCAGTCTTGTTTATGTTTGTGTTCATGCAGCGTCAGATTATCCAAGGAATAGCTCAGACTGGAATTAAGTAGTTCACTAGTTTTGGGGAAACCTTCACAGTAGAAAGAGGTAGAAAAATTCCACGCTTCACTGACAATTTCGACCGCACAATTCATTTGCTGGATAAGAATGGGTTTATCCGAGATTGGCTAATAACTAAAGCGTGGATCACGCCAGCTGAAGATTTAGGAAAACTCTTAAAAGATTCTGGTGACCCTTTCGGTAAAGATGGGCGTTGGGTTTTAACCAATGGCCCTGACATCGCGCCTCTTAAAGCAAAGATTTTCAAGAACCGTCCTTTCACTTCTGATCAAACCATGCCACGAGTTATTGAAGGTGGCGAAGTGTCATGGAAAGCACCAGGTACTGGAGAAGTAAACACAGATACCTGGACCAGAATTCACACCGGTCATGATGGATACGCGGACTGGAGTCATTTCTCATACACTCCTGAATACCGACATTCACTAATGGCAACACAAATTGAAGTAGATCAACCCGAATGGCGCAACATTGTTGTTGAGAGCCAAGGACCGGTGCAGGTTTGGTTAAACGGTGAGTTGGTATTGAGCACAGAACTATTTGGGTACATGCAACCACTGTCACATGTTGTTAACACTCTTCTGCCTTCTGGAGTAAGCACTCTCATTATTTCACAATGGCAAATTTCACTTCGCGAAGTTCGACATGCCATTCGTGTGAAAATTGAAGGCCTACCTGTTCGTATCGTGATTCCTGCAACTGGCGCCGATGAATACGCATCTGAGATTGCTGAAAGAGAGCTTGAAAACATCGCGATTGCGCGTTGGGCAAGAACAACAGATTCTGTTGAATTTCATGGCTCCCCCGGCCTCAGAGTCCGCGTTAAAGAGAGTAAATCTCAAGGCGATGGCGTGCCACTTGTGTTTAAGCAAGGTAAGGCCAAAGTTAAGGTCAGTGAAATTCGAAGCGCAGCAAAGAAGGCAGAGAAGTCAAAGGCTGCCATCGATGGAGATGTCACTGCAACAATGCTGGACACCGGTGAAATCTTCTTAGAACTTCGCTTGGATTCTCCAAGTACCCCAGTTTTTAGAACCTTTAGAACTGCATATGTTCCAGAACGCGTGCGCACAACAGTTCCAAAAACATCTCCTAAGGTTTGGCGATCCGAAGTGATTGATCATGTCGCAGATAGTTATGCCTCCTCTGCGCGCGCACTTGCACGTTTAGATAAGAATCCAAAGTACATTGTCACCGCAGAGGATCTAAAGCCAGCTTTATCCATGATTTCTTCACGCGCTGATTGCGCGGACTTTGAGGCTGTTGGTCTTGTTCATGTGCTTCACAAGTTTCCTGAAAAGCAATGGGAAGCTGGAGTTCGTGAAGAGGTAAAGACAACGTTGCTGAACTTCAAGTATTGGATTGAGGATCCAGGTTTAGATGCAATGTGTTACTTCACGGAAAATCACCAATTTGTCTGGCATACGGCAGAGCACCTAATCGGAGATCTTTTCTCCAAAGAAATCTTTGCAAATGCCAAGTTAACTGGATCAGCACACTCAGAGCGTGGCCGAGAAATGGCTCTCGAGTGGTTGAAGTTAAAACTTGAAGGTGGATTTAGCGAGTATGACTCAAATGCTTATCTTGCCATTGACACTTTGGCCCTAGTTTCTTTGATTGAGTTCTCTCCTAATAAAGAGATTCGCCAATACTCAGAGGCCCTGCTTGATAAGTTAATGTTTTCTCTGGCAAGTAATTCATGGCGAGGCGTGCACGGGGCTGCCCATGGCCGTAGCTACACAACAACTTTAAGATCCTCACGTTTTGAAGAAACTGCACCAATTATGTGGGCACTGTGGGGTATGGGAGCCTTGAATTTAGCTGTATTGCCAGTGACTACGTTGATTACTTCACATAAGTACGTGCTGCCACCAATGATCGTTAAGGTCGCGCACTCACTTAACAAGACCTGGCATGGACGCCAGGTATATCGTGGCAAGTATCGCTTCACGAGTGATTTACTAGATCGCCCGTATGCATCTGACCTTCATGTGTGGCGCACAGCAGATGGAATGCTTTCATCTGTTCAGGATTACCGAGCAGGATTGCCTGGATTGCAAGAACATGTGTGGGGAGCAACGCTTTCTACTGAAGTACAAGTGTTCGCAAGTTATCCAGCAGCATTTAGTCATGCGACATCTGTGCGACCAAATGCATGGGCTGGTCACTTAGTACTGCCTCGTGTTCGCCAACACGAGAATGTAATCCTTGCAATTTATGCATTAAATGATCAGCTCTATCCAGATTTCACGCACTTATGGTTCCCAACACCATGGATGGATGAATTTGTGCAAAAGGGATCCTGGTTAGTTGGTCGAGTTGGCAATGGATACATTGCAGTTGCAACACCAGGTGGATTTTCACCACTAAAAAGTGGTGACACCGCATATCAAGAGTGGCATCCAATTGGCAATGGCGCTCTTTATGTTTCAGTACTGGGTGACAAGAAGAGTGATGGTGAGTTCAAGAACTTTGTTCGTAAACTAAATGAGCCAAATTTTGACGAGAAAAACCTATCTATCTCGTGGAAGCACAAGCATCGCTTTGACCTCAATTGGGATGGTCCATTCCATATAGATGGAATGAGTGAGCAGTTAGAAAATGGTTTGCCAGAGGTTGCTCCAAGACTTGATAATCCCGCTGTTGCACTTGAATCAAGTGATTCGATTCTGGATGCTGAATTTGGAAAAGAAAAGCTGCGTATTGATGTTGTTAATGGAAAGCGACTACATCCAAAGTCACAGGTGTAGTGATGGCTGGTGAAGATGTAACTTCAAGTTCTCTTGAATCACCACCCTTGATTCCGCTTGCTCCAGAGCAATTAACTACTGATTTCCTGCGCAAAACAGCGGAACGAGTCATTAATGCAACGTGGGATGCAGGGTTGCCTCAGTGGTCCTGGGGTGAAGGCGTTTATTTGTTATCAGAGGTCAGATATTTTGAAACCATTCAAGAACAAATTCCATCACGATTGCTTAATTGGTATGCAGGCCGCGGCGCTTTAACATCTGGCCACATCAACAATGTTGCACCAGGTGCAGCTGCTTCACGATTACATGCTCTCAAAGTGTTGGATTCCTCGGAGATTAACTCAGTTCTTGAAAAATGGGTGATGGATCCTAACTCTGCTACTCGCGCAGCAAATGGCGCAGTTGAACACTGGCCTGGCGGAGTGTGGGCTGACACCTGCTACATGATGGGAACATTTCTTCTCAACCACGGCGTTGGAACCAAAAATGCTCAGTATGTTGAATTCATCGGCGAACAACTAGTTGCCCATATTGAATTACTGCAGAATCCAGACACAAAACTTTTCGCACATGGTTCTCATAAAGGAGAATCCTTATGGAACTACTGGGGTCGAGGCAATGCCTGGATGTCGCTGTCATGCGTTGAATATCTAGATGCATGTGAAGCACTTGAGATCAATCCTGCAG
Organism: Candidatus Planktophila sp.; assembly: GCA_044354355.1. Classification (GTDB taxonomy): domain Bacteria; phylum Actinomycetota; class Actinomycetes; order Nanopelagicales; family Nanopelagicaceae; genus Planktophila. The sequence continues at coordinate 12,724 of JBILAD010000015.1, forward strand.
CTCTTAACACAATTAAGAATGCACTTCGTAATCAATTGACTGCCTTAATCCCACTTCAGCCTGAATACGGTATTTGGGATGTTTTGGTAGATCATCAAGTTGAGAACAAAGGCATATTGGAAACCTCTGCAACGGCAGGATTTGGTGCTGCAATGATTCGTGCCGGAAGACACCTTCCAGATATGAAGGCTGAACTTGATCACGTAGGAAAGAGAGCAATTGCAGCAGCACTTACCTATGTAAACGATGAGGGAGTTTTAACTCGCACAAGTGCTGGAACAGTCTTGCAACTCATTCCATTTGGTTACAGCGTTATACGCAGCGATCGAATGCAGTTGTGGGGACAAGGTTTAGCGTTAAATGCCATTGCTGCAATGCTTGAGCCTGATAAGAACTTTGTAGCCTTCAATAACAACTAGTTCCAACTGCTCCAAGGCTTTGCGTGAGTATCTACGATTTCAGCTAGCTGTTCTAAGCGTGGGATAGAAACCTCGCGAAGTGCCTTCGGAATATCTGCTGAGCCAACAATGTCTGCCCAGACCGCACGCCCAGCCAGAAATCCACTTGCACCACCCATCGCACACGCCTTAACAGCTTCGTTAAAGAACGGTTGCTTAACCCCGTTTGAAAGAACTACCCAAGGTGAGCCAATTGCCTCTGAAATTCTTTCGGCATTCTTGGTTACTAAATTCAAATCGCCTTCACCATGAAATGGAACCTCAGCCTTATAAAGATCTGGCTTCCATGCCGCTGCCTCACGAGCCGCAATGATCAACTCTTCTTCACGATTAAAGCTGCGAGAAGTATCAGTTGGTGGCTTAACAATAATTTCAATAATTGATGGAAGCCCTGAGACAACACACAATCTATTAAAATCTTCTACCAACTGGGCGCGAACATCTGGTGATTCATCATTGCGCCACAAAACAAGAAACTTTAATCCAACACTACCGATGTCACGCATGCGAATTGGATCAACATCTGGATCAACAGCAGTGTCAGTGGCTGCTCCGCCTGCGGGACCAACTAATAAATCAGCTGCAGCAATTAATCCGCAAGAGCCTTGCAACGCCTTTTGATCGATGATTGCATCGATGCCAAACTCTTGATCAACTAAAAGAGCCGAAGCAAATGGAGATAGTTCGCGTGCAACATCAACTTTGAATTGAGTCAGCTGTGAGTCTGGCACTGGCGTACTTTGATGAGCAGCAAACATTCCACGCAATGCTTCACGTTGATCTACTGCAACCATTGCAAGAGCACCCGATGGTCGTGCCAATTTAGTAAGTGGTGCTCTCATTTGTGTGCCTCCAGGTATGCATTAAGTTCGGTTGTTGTTGGAATCTTTGATTGACCATCTAGCCCAGTACAAGAAAGTGCTGCAACAGCATTTGCACGATACATCGCTTCCTGCAAAGGAAAACCTTGAATAACTTGTGCAACTAGAGCGCCATGAAAAACATCACCGGCCCCTAAAGTGCTCATCACATCAACTGTGAAGCCTGGGGCTGTTACCAACCCTGTTTCAGGGGAAAATCCTGCGCTACCAGCAGATCCTTGTGTTGCTACAACTGTATTTCCAGCTTTCATTGAATCATTTTCCAAAGCTACAGCCAGATCAATTCCTGGGTAACGCAACGCCATCTGACGATCAGTTGGGACAAACAAATCAACTGTGATGGGATCAAAGGTCTCAACACCATAGCCAGCATCAAATGAAATGAGCGGACCACTTCCTCGTGAAATACCAAGCTCAGTTAGACGAGTGATACCAACATGATCGACATGAACCCACTGTGCCTGTGCAATGAGCTTCTTAGCGGCTTCATTAATTGGCGCTTGGACCATTGGTTGACGTGTACTGATTGCTCGTGCACTGTGTTCTTTTGATACAACGATCACACTGCCAGCAGTTGCCGTCGTTCCGATTGAAACACCAGAAGTATCAACACCTTCTTTTTCAAATATACGCAAAACTTCTTTGCCATCAGCATCATCGCCAATTGTTCCAACTATCGCACTCTTAATCCCTAGACGACTTAGGGCAACTGCAGCAACTGCTGCTGGGCCTCCCCCTGCACGTGAAATATCTTGAGCAATAACCCGTTCATCTGCGGCAGGATATTTATCAACTAATGCAATGGTGTCTACGGTAATAACGCCAACACAAACAGCTTGAATAGAATTCAATTGCGATCTTTCTTTTTTGCATCGGCAAGAGCCGTTGCACGGGCACCAGTGATGTGTTGTAAGGTCAACTTCGATGCAAGTTCCCCATTGCCGTTCTCTATAGCAATAAGAATTTCATTGTGCTCATTGCGTGAGATATCTGAACGGCCAGGTAAACGTAAGGTCGTTTCCATTGACATCTTCATGACATCTTGCAAAACATTGAGCGTCTGATTAATAAATCGATTACCCGCAATACCAACAATTGTTAAATGGAACTTTGCATCTAATGACTGAAGTTGGTCAAAATCTATTGGCTCAGTCGCTGTCACTGTGTCGATTTGATTCAAGGTTGCGCGCAAGAGACGAATGTCTTCTTTGGTTGCTTTCTCAGCAGCCCATTTTGATGCTGGAACTTCGAGAACTTCACGTGCATCAAAGAGTTCATTTAAGCCATGAGTCTTAGACATCATTGATGCGCGGAGCTCTTGAGCAACAATTGGCTCCTGAACATATGTGCCCTGGCCATGTTTGATCTGGACTAATCCTTGCGCCTGAAGAATGTGGAGCGCTTCGCGCAAACTGGGACGACTTACCTCAAGTAAATCTGCCAGCTGGCGCTCTGGTGGCAACTTGTCACCGGGGTTTAGCTTTTGAAGTTCAATCAAATCCATTAATTGGGTAGCAATTCTTGCAGCACGCTGCGGTGCAAGTGGTGTTACTGCACTCATAGCTACCCCTTTACTGCACCAGCGGTTAAGCCGGCGATGAACGAACGTTGCATGAACAGGTACATGATAACCATAGGAAGTGAAGCAACCATTACAGCAGTGAACAACATTGAGAAACTAACAAAGTATTCGCCTCGATATGCCAACATTGCAAGTGGAAGAGTTTTCTTTTCAGACTCCTGAATCAACAATAGTGGCCACAATAGGTCATTCCAGTTGATCACAAACAAAAATATCGCCGTTGCGCCCATGGCAGGTCTTGATAGTGGCAATGCAATAGAACGATAAATTCTCAATGGTGAAGCGCCGTCTACCTCAGAAGCTTCATACATCTCTTTTGAAACTTGCTTAAAGAAAGCACTGAGAATGAATATCGAGATAGGCAACGTCGTAGTTACATTGATGATAATCAAACCAATGTATGAGTTTGTTAAACCTAGATCCTTAAAAATGTAATAGATCGGAACGAGGTTAATCTGAGCAGGAATCGCGAGTCCAAGTGCGAAAAGACCTGCCAAAACCTTTCCTGTGACAGTGATCATTCTAGCTATGGCAAAAGAAGCCAAACTAGCAAAAATCAATGTTAGTACGACAGAAGCTAACGTTACGAACACACTATTTCGAAAACTAACGTCTAGATCACTATCACTTAATAAACGCCGATAATTGTCCAAGCTCCAAGTGTCAGGAAATGAAAGCGGCTTGTTATAGACCTCAGCATCAGTCTTAAAGGATCCCATCACCACTATCAGTGAAGGCAAAATTATCATTAAGGCAAAAGTACCTAGGGCTATCACCCTCGAAATCTTGTACATTCTAAGACCTTCTCACTTTTCATACCTCTTACCAAAAGTTTGACGTTGCAACCAAGTAATTAGAACCATCACGATGACCATGAAAATGGTTTGTGCGGCTGCATATCCCAATCTCAACTCATTAAAGAGCGTGAGATAGATTAAAGTGCTAAAAATATTTGTTGAATTATTTGGACCTGCAGTTGAATTTGTCATCACCATAATTAAATCGAATGCACGGAATGACTGAATTGTTGTGTATGCCATGACTACCAGGGTTGTAGGCATGGACATTGGCCATGTGACATTTCTAAATTGCTTCCAACGAGAGGCACCGTCTACTTCAGCGGCTTCATACAGTTCTTTCGGGATCTGCTGAAGACCAGCGATATAAACCACCATCATCTGGCCTGTGTGAAACCAGACCTGAGTAAATGCAATTGCATACAGAGCGCTCTTCTCATCTCCAAGCCAGTTGAGAGCTAAGAAATTGAGCCCAATTTTGTTGAAAAATAGATTTAGCGCTCCAAAATTTGGATCATATAGAAATAGCCAAATCATTCCTACAGAAACAGAACTAAGAATTGTTGGGAAGAAGTAAAGCGTGCGCAGTGCGATGTTGGCTTTAGAGTTATTAACTAAATACACCGCAAACAGCAAGGCGAATATCGTTTGAAAGATAACCACAAGAAAAGTAAATTCTAAGTTATTGCCAAGTGTTTTATAAAAGAGATCGTCATTAGTCAGAAGATTCGTGAAGTTTCTAAAGCCCACAAACTCAGGCTCTGTAATTCCATCCCAGCGGCGGGTGGCAAACTGTAAATTTTGTAAGGCTGGATATAGATAAAAGGCCAAAAATAAAGCTAACGCAGGAAGACCCATCAAGTAGTAGGTGAGGGAATCCTTTTTCCTTTTTTTCCGGGTACCCGAAGAACCGCTCCCACTGATAGTGGGAGCGGTTCTTGTTAGGGCTACTTTTTTAATTACCCAGCCAGCTTTTGCTTGATCTGCTTGGAGAAGTCAGCCAGCACATCATCTGTATCTTTTCCACCCACAATTTGAATGAGCGCATCTTGAGTCAGATCTGACACAGCTGTGTTCAGAATCAAGAATCGAGGTGCGAGCATTGTGTTCTTTCCTTGGAAAGGAGAAGTGTTGAGTAGATCAACGTTGGTGTATTCAACATCGAGCACGTTTACGTGCTGCGTTGTTGCATTTCCATAGATTGCTGCCACAGGACCAGTCGCTAGATACGACAGGAATGACAATGCAATCTTTTGGTCACGAGATGACGACTTAGCATTCACGCTTAGATTGAATGTGTTGTTCATGATTCCTTCGGCAATTACTTTGCCATCTGTTAGAACCATGCTCATCAAGTTCATTTTTCCAGTAAGGGCTGGATTAAGCGCCTTTACTGCTCCCATTGAGAAAGTTCCTGTTGGAAGAATTGGTGACTTGCCTGTCGCAAATAGGTTGAGTGCTGAAGCTTCAGTAACTCCAGTTGGGCTATCAGGGAAGCAACCTGCAGTGCGAAGCTTCACGTAGATATCTGCAACACCCTTGAACCATGATGAAGTTAGATCAATCTTTCCAGAGTTGAGGTCTGCCAGATTCTTTGAAAGCTCGGTGTAGCTTCCTGCAGAGTTCATCAACGCAGAGTTTGAAATCTGTGCTGCTTGTCCTCGAGTTGCTCCTGGCCATGCAAGTGGGACATATCCCTTTGCCTTTGCATCCTTACACCAAGCTGTCCATTGAGTTAGGTTCTTTGGAAAAGCCCACTTCTCTTTGGCCCAGATTTCAGTGTTATAGACCGGGTTGTTGAATAGGTAATGGTAAGGAACGCCAAGAACCTTTCCATCTACAGTGCCCGCAGTAAGTCCCTTTGAAACAAGGTTTTGCTTAACGAAACGCTGGCTGGAAATATCAAGTGTCAAACCACTGTTGACGAAATCGTTGAAAATTGAACCACGAGCAGTTGCAAAGAGTGCAGCACGAGGATTAGCCAAGATTTGTACACGAGCGGTTGCGTTGTAATCAGTTGTTGTCTTGATTACCTGAGTGATTTTTGTGCCAGGGTAGCGAGCTTCGTAGTTAGAGATAATTAACTCGAAGTGCACTTTATCTTCTGGACGATAGTGCCAGAACTCAATTGATCCCTTTGGAGGAGTTGAAGCAGCAATTGGACGTGCGTTGGTTGAAGCTAGACGCACACGCTGCCACGATAGTTTTCCATTTGAGCCTTCTGAACATATGAGTGACTTTGAGCTTGTTCCTGTGCTTACACCTTCTGTTGTGCACTTCTTACCGAATGTTGGAACTTCGGCAGAGTTAGCAACTGCAAGTGGAGTCATAACAAGTGCCGCAGCAACTGTTGCAACTACACCAGCACGGAGTGAAGCAAAGGCTTTGTGTCCTTTAGTTTTCATTTTTATCCTTGCTTTCGAGGGTTGGTTGTTGTTTA
>JBILAD010000005.1:0-26498 GCA_044354355.1 Candidatus Planktophila sp.
CGCGTAGGCATTTCCGATGAGTGACCAAGTTCGAACCTCATACAGAATTTCCTCAGTAGCGATGGTTTCAAAAGCCATAGGGGGCGTTGCACCAATTGGCTGGGTGTCCCCCGCAACAATTCTTATCGATCAGGCTCTCAATGATTATGAAGTTGTGTGGGCAGCTGCTGGTCACCCACAGGCTGTCTACCCAACAACATATGCAGAGTTAATTGAATGCACAGGTGCTAAACCCATGGTTGTTGGCGATTAATGATTGTTGCTTATTTTTGGCGGGTTAAGCCCTCAGCCGTTCCCTTTGCTTTTCTTGCAATGGCCCTAGATCGATTTGCATTAAGAAGTTCTAGCAATGTGGGTTTCTTTAAATCCTTAGGGACTGGAAAAGGTGAAACCTTTACCCCAGCAGATGCCAACACTTTACGTTGGGGCTTAATCGCACAAGTTAATGACATAGAAGTATTTGATCAATCATTGGTTGTGCGGAGATGGCGCAAGAACAGTGTTGATGAGTTTCGCGCAGTTCTTGAGCCAATTTCTTCCCATGGTCAATGGGCTGGCAAAGAACCCTTTGTTGCATCAGTTAGAGATTGGACCGGTCCAGTAGCAGCAATTACACGCGCCCGGATTAAATGGCATCAAAACTTTAGATTCTGGAGCTCAGTTCCTCCAGTAACAATTTCTCTTAAGTCAGCACCTGGATTAACGGCAGCAATTGGTATTGGTGAAGCCCCTATTGGGCTGCAAGGTACTTTTTCATTGTGGGAGTCATCAGATGCCATCAAAAACTTTGCATACAAAGGTGCCGCTCATCAAAAGGCGATTGCTGATACAGCCACCTATAACTGGTACTCAGAAGAGCTATTTGCGCGCTTTGCAGTCAAGGATATGCGCGGGACTATTGCCTAACTACTGCTTATAAACCAAATAGGGCAGACTTACACCTATGTCGATCCGCCATTACACCCCAAGACGCAGAGCACGCGGTGGCGCATCTCCCCTACTCATTAAGATCATGGGTGTTGCACTTGGTGCAACTGTATTGATGCAAATTCTCTATCCACTAGTAGATGGTGGATTTCTTGGCGTCATAACAATTGCTTCTGTCTACACAGCAGCTCTTGCAATGTTTCTCCATGGCATCGCTGCATACGGCGCCCGCTATGGCTGGACCATGTTAGGAATTACCTTAATTTTTGGTTACTCCATCGAACAACTTGGGGTCTCAACAAGTTGGCCATTTGGTGAATACGTTTACTCAGATACTTTGGGTCCAAAGATTTTCTCTGTCCCGCTAGTTGTTCCTTTTGCCTGGGTAATGATTGCTCACCCATGTTTGGTTGCTGCTCGCCGCATTGGTAAGTCATGGGTCTTTCTATATGGGGCTCTACTAATGATGGCATGGGATTTGTTTTTAGATCCTCTTATGGTTTCTGCGGGTCGATGGACATGGGTGGTCAAGGGTTCTCATATTCCATTTCAACCTGAGATCCCACTGTCTAATGCATTTGGTTGGCTGCTCTCCGGAATGTTCCTCATGACATTGCTGCACTTTTTAACACCGCGTGATCGACGCAAGGTTGGTGGATCATTAATCGCTGCAGATCTCTTACTGTTCTGGACATGGTTTTCAGGAGTTGTGGGGAATCTCTTCTTCTTTGGTCGCCCTGGAATTGCAGGATTTTCAGGTTTAGTTTTAGGCATATTGCTCACGCCTTACTTCTTTAACCGTTGGGTCGGAAGACCGTAACCCTTACATGATTCTCTTTTTCTTAATCCCTTTGATCCTGCTCACCATCGCAGCAGTTAACTTTGTTCAGATTCGCACACCCAAGGGCACTTCAGAGCTAAACCAAACCATTGGTGTGATCGTTCCTATGCGCAATGAGGCCGAAAATGTAGAGGGCGTGGTTGCAACCTTGGCTGCCCAAGAAGGTTCATTCCATTTCTATCTACTAGATGACAACTCAGAAGATCAAACATTTGAACTACTCCAACGCTTTACCAGTAGCGATTCACGCTTTACGGTCATTAAAGGCGCTGCTCTAAACGATAAGTGGATCGGTAAAACCTGGGCGCTTCAGCAGTTATATGAAGCATCAAATGAAGAGGTACTTATCTCAATCGATGCCGATGTGCGCCTGAGTAACGATGCGCTCAATAAAGCGGTAACAACCTTGCAGGATGGACGATTGGATTTTGTTTCACCATATCCACGACAAATTGCGCAAAGCTTTGCTGAGCGATTGATTCAACCGCTACTTCAATGGTCATGGCTGACGACAGTGCCACTTCGATATGCCGAGAGCTCAGGTCAAAAGTCAATGGCTGTTGCCAACGGACAGTTCTTTGTTGTTCGTAGATCAGCGCTTGCATCAATTGGTGGTTATCAATCAGTTAAGCATGCTGTTATTGATGATGTCTTTTTAGCTCGAGAGTTGATCACAAAAGGTTCATCTGGAACGGTTATCAATGGTGCAGCCATTGCGCAAACACACATGTATAGCTCGTGGAGTGAAATCAAAGCTGGATATGGAAAATCATTAAACACAGCTTTTGGTTCCGTTGTCGGAGCATTCTTTGTCGTGACATTTCTATTCATGACCAGTGTTGCACCGCTTATCGTGGGCCTTTTTGGTAATCCATATGGCTGGCTTGGTTTTGCAGCAATTGTTGGTACTCGCATGCTCAGTGCAATCAAAAGCCGCGGCAACGTACTAGATAGTGTGTTGCATCCAATATCTGTCCTTGCACTGATTTATCTGATTGTTTACTCATACTTAAGGCGCGGAAGAATCCAATGGAAGGGTCGCACAGTATGAAGATCGTTGTGATCGGCGCTGGCATGGGTGGAATGACCGCTGCTGCCCGCTTATCACGTGGTGGACATAAGGTTTCTGTGTATGAAGCATCTGATCAAGTCGGTGGAAAATGTCGCACCGAATGGATTGGCAAAGTTGCATTTGATACGGGTCCATCTTTATTAACGCTACCTGCCGTATACAGAGATTTCTTTCAGCGCACTGGAAAACCTATGGGACTTGTCTGTCCCATTGAATCTGTTTCTCCATCATTTGATTACCGTTTTGCAGATGGCAGCAGTGTTAAATTTGCCAATCTTTCACGTAAAGAAACCTTAGATGCCATCACAGCAAGCTTTGGCGCGGAAAGTGCGAGCCAATGGGATCGCATCATGAAGCGTGCAGAACGCATGTGGGATGTAAGCCGTGGCCCCTTTGTTGAATCTGAACTTAAATCACCTCTATCTTTGATGAAGCGGCTCTCCTTTGTGCGTGACATGAAAATCATCGCCCCATGGAAAACACTTCGTCAGCACGCTGATGAAATATTAAAAGATCAACGTCTTCGCTTCATCATGGATCGATATGCGACCTATAGCGGATCTGATCCACGCAAAGCCCCGGCCGTTCTTTCGACAATCGCATTTGTAGAAGAGAGCTTCGGTGCCTGGCATGTGAAGGGTGGGCTTGGAAACCTAACAACCACGGTGCACCAGCGAGCTTTAGATGTAGGCGTCACTTTCAATCTCAACTCCCCCGTTGCAAGTATTCAAACTAGTGGAAACAAAGCCACAGGCGTGGTGTTGGCTGACGGAACTATTATCGAAGCAGATGCAGTTGTAGCAAATGCTGATGCCTCTCTGGTTTATAACAAGCTCATTACTGGACACAAGCGCACACTCAAGAAGGCGCGCAAGAATATAAAAAGCGCCGATGTCTCTGTAGCTGGTTTTTCTCTCTTACTAGGCATGCGCAAGGATGCAGATCAGGTTCTAAACCACCACACAATACTTTTTCCTGAAAACTACGACGCAGAATTTGATGCAATCTTTAATGAAGGTAAGCCAGTTGAAGAGCCAACAATCTACATCTGTGCTCCACAGGATGAATTAATGAGTAAAGATGAAAATCTTGAAGGCTGGTTTGTACTTGTCAATGCACCAACGCACGGTCAGTTTGATTGGAACAACGCCGAGTTTGCAAGCGCCTATGCCAATAGCATTATTGATCAAATTGAAGCGCGTGGAATTTCTGTGCGTGATCGTTTGGAATCATTGACAATTAGAACTCCTGCAGATTTAGAAGCAGCTGTGCGCGCACCGGGTGGTGCGATATACGGAACATCTAGCAACGGAGCACGTGCTGCATTCATGCGAGCCAAGAATCGCTCACCTATTAAGGGTTTGTATCTAGTTGGCGGCTCAGCCCACCCAGGTGGTGGACTACCGCTTGTTGGAATTAGTGGAGATTTAGTTACTGAAGCAATTGGCTACGAGAAAAACGCACGACACTAATAAAACTGTAAATCTGTACCAGCAAGAAGAAAATTGAAAGCTCAGTTACACCAGGTAGTGAGAGCTGATTGAGAATCAAAACGATAAATAGGAAACTTGCGCGAATCGGGCGTTCTGCCGGAGTCACTACGCCTATGTCATTGACTCCAAGTGAAACGAGCTTTGCTCGTGCATACTCTTGAAAGGCCGCCACAGACCACAAAGTTATTGGAATCCAGGCTGGAACACCTATTGCATATAGTGCATAGAACCACAGTGCTTCGCTGATTCGATCAACAACTGAATCAAGGGTGGCTCCAAACTTGCTTTCGCGATGTTGGAAAATCGCAACGCTGCCATCGATGCCATCGCAAAACAGTGAAAACACTAGGAAAACAATTGCCCATGCCGATTGAGCAGTCACTGCTGTTGCAACTGCTCCTAACAATCCCAACACAGTCAGTGCGTTAGGAGAAATGCGAAGCAGTGTGCAGATCAAACCAAAGCGGTAAGAAATATTGAGCCAGGCACCAACGATGCCAGTTGTTTCGGCATCACTATGCAAAGAACTCCACTTTGCCTTGAACTCATCTTTACTTAGCATTGAGGTTCCTATAAATTTCTTGAGTAGCAGTAGAGCTATTCATCGTATAAAAGTGTAAACCCGGAGCCCCTGCTGCCAATAGTTGTTGGCATAGTGATGTTGCTATCTCAACGCCTAATGCACGCACAGCGGCTGGATCATTTTCAACTTTGGCAAAGGCTTCTGCGATCTCTGAAGGTATTGGGGTTCCTCCAAGTTCAGCCATGCGGTGGAGCAACTTCACATTTGTCACTGGCAAGATGCCGGGAATGATGACTAACTTTGAGCCACGTTCTGCAAGTCGGTCAACTAATTGTGTGTAGCGAGCTGCTTCAAAGAAAAACTGTGTTGTAGCAAATGTTGCACCTAGCTCTTCTTTGCGTATGAGTACATCAATATCTTTTTCAAAATCACCATAAGACGCAGGATGGGCATCTGGAAATGCCGCAACACCAATTGTGAATCCACCAAACTCATCGGCTAGTTGCACTAACTCATCTGCATGATTGAGGCCACCAGGTGTAGGTGTCCATGGTGCACTTGGTCCTCCAGTTGGATCTCCGCGAAGTGCCAAAATACTTGTGATGCCTGCTTCTTTATAGCTGTGCAAAATTGCGATCAATTCCGCGCGAGTAGATCCAACACATGTCAGGTGCGCAACAGTTGAAATTCCTGTGCGCTTGGTAATCTCTTGAGCAATCCGTATTGAGCGATCTCGGGTGGATCCGCCGGCTCCATAGGTCACAGAAACAAAGTCAGGGGTTATTGATTTCAGGCCATCGATGGCAGCCCACAACCGTTCTTCACCCTCAACATCCTTTGGAGGGAAGAACTCGAATGAATAGGAAGTGCGAAGTACCACTGGGTGAGGGTACCGTTACCGAGTGAGTTCAGAGCCAAAAGCAACGTTAACAAGCGTTCGTAGCGCCGTTGAAGAAGAGTTAAGCATCTTCCTCAACTTTGAAGGTGCCTATCTGAATTCGATATCGACCGAACTCTCTCCTGTGTCGGACGCGTTAACCGCTTTTTTATTAGATAGTGGAAAGCGCTTACGCCCATTGTTTGCATTTACTGGATTTGCAGCAGCAGGCGGGTCTCTAGAAAAACCTGTTGTCCGTGCAATGGCTGCACTTGAACTACTGCAAGCATGCGCACTCATTCATGATGACTTAATGGATGGATCAGACACACGCCGCGGAAAACCATCGATTCACCGCCACTTTGAATCTATGCATGTGCAAGATGAACTCGAAGGCTTTGCACCTCACTATGGATTATCTGCTGCTGTGTTACTGGGAGATCTTGCGCTTGTATGGTCAGATCAAATGCTCAACAGTGCAGGATTAACTACAGACCAATGTGCGCGAGTATTGCCTTACTACAACGAAATGCGCGTTGAATTAATGGCTGGACAATTCTTAGATATTCATGAACAAACACAAAAGACGACAAGTGTTGATCGTTCAATGACAATTGCTCGCTACAAGTCAGGCAAATACACAATTGAGCGTCCGTTGCACTTAGGTGCTGCAATGACACCAAATCCCTCACCAGAAATCTTTGCCGCACTATCTGCTTATGGACTTCCACTAGGTGAAGCATTCCAACTTCGTGATGATCTGTTGGGAGTATTTGGAGATCCCTCTGTCACTGGAAAGCCAGCAGGTGATGATCTGCGCGAAGGAAAGCGAACAGTTTTGATCGCAATGACAAATGATCGCCAATCTGAATCTCAGCGTGAAATTGCCCGCAAACACTTTGGTAAGCCTGACCTGGATGCACAAGGAGTTGCACTGCTTCGAGAGATCATTGAAACCACCGGGGCGCGTGCAGAGCTTGAAGCAACTATCGAACGCTTAACAGATCAAGCATTAACTGCGGCGCAATCTGCAGTATTTACAGAAGATGGAAGTGCAATGCTCGTTGAGCTTGCAAATGTCGCAACTAAGAGGAGTTCCTAAATGCCAGCACGCGTTAAAGGCCCAACTGATCATGTCGTCATCGTTGGAGCAGGATATGCAGGACTAAGTGCAGCGCTGCGCTTAGCTGGTGCTGGTCGCAAAGTAACTGTCATCGAACGTGAATCAGTGCCGGGTGGCCGAAGCGGTCTATTGCAAAAGGATGGCTACTCATTTGATACAGGCCCTTCTGTTTTAACAATGCCTTCACTTATTCAAGATGCATTTAGTTGCGTCGGTGAAGATATGAAGGACTGGGTTGAATTGATGCCCGTTTCTCCTTTGTATCGTGCTTTTTATGCTGATGGCTCTCAACTAGATGTGCACGCAAACACAGCTCAAATGGAAGCTGAAATTGCGGACAAGATCAGCCCCGAAGAAGCTGCTGGCTATGCACGCTATGTGGATTTTGTAACAAAGCTATATAAGTATGAAATGAATGATTTTATTGATCGCAATATTGATTCTCCCTTTAATCTGTTAACTCCAAACCTTGCGCGTCTCATCGCACTGGGTGGTTTCCGCAGACTTTCACCAAAAGTAAATCAGTTCATGAAGGATCCACGTCTACAACGTGTGTACTCATTCCAGGCAATGTATGCCGGAGTAAGTCCACAGCAAGCACTAGCTATCTATGCCGTTATTGCATACATGGACTCTGTTAACGGTGTGTTCTTTCCTAAGGGAGGAATGCATGCAGTACCGCGCGCGATGGCAGCGGCTGCGCAAAAGCATGGCGTGGAATTCAAATACAGCACAACAGTGTCAAAGGTTGATGTGCAAAATGGTCGTGCAAAGGCTGTTATCACTGAAGATGGCCAGCGCATTGAATGTGACGCAGTTATTTTGAACCCTGATTTACCTGTTGCTTGGCGTGATCTCTTGGGTAAGACGCCATTGTCTGTAAAGCGCCTGAACTACTCCCCATCTTGCGTAACCATGTTGGTGGGATCATCAAAGAAATACGACTTTGCAGCCCACCACAACATTCACTTTGGTGAGTCTTGGGACGACGTCTTTGATGAACTTATTAAGAAGAAGATGTTAATGAGTGATCCAAGTGTGCTTGTCACTATTCCTTCACTCGATGATCCATCCCTGGCACCTGCTGGAAAGACTTCTTACTACGTCCTCTTTCCTACCCCGAATCTGACTGCAGATATTGATTGGACTAAGCAAGCAAAGCCTTACCGTGATCACATGGTCGAAACTCTTGAACAGCGTGGTTACACCGGTTTTGGTGATGCAATCGAAACTGAAGTTATAACAACTCCCCTTGATTGGAAAAATCAAGGAATGGAGGAGGGTGCACCATTTGCTAGCGCACATACCTTCTTCCAAACAGGTCCCTTTAGACCACGCAACATGGCGGCTGGAATTGAAAACGTAGTCTTTGCCGGATCTGGAACACAACCTGGTGTTGGTGTTCCCATGGTTTTGATTTCAGGACGACTAGCTGCAGAACGCATCGTGGGTCCGGTCAAGTAAGTGGATGAATTAACCGCTGCAGGAATTACTGATTCAGATCTTCGTGCATCCTACGAAGAGTGCAAGCGGTTAAATGCATTACATGGCAAGACCTATTTTCTAGCAACGCTCTTGCTGCCAAAAGCAAAGCGTCCTTTTGTTCATGCTCTCTATGGTTTTGCTCGCTATGCCGATGAGATTGTTGATGATCTTGCTTCTGAATTAAGCATTGAAGAGAAAGCAGAAGCCTTAAGTAACTGGGGTAACGGAGTCCTTGCAGATCTGAAAAAAGGCAGGAGCGAGGATCATGTTGGTCGGGCCCTAATCGACACAGTCAAGCGCTTTGATATCCCACACGAACACTTTGAAGCATTCCTGCATTCAATGACAATGGATTTAACTGTGCAGGAGTATGAAACATATGAAGATTTACTGGAATATGTCTATGGATCTGCCGCCGTCATCGGTCTTGAGATGGTGCCAATTCTTGGGCCTTTGCACCATGATGCATTTGAAGCAGCAAAGAAGTTGGGCATTGCATTTCAACTAGCCAACTTCATCCGAGATGTTGATGAAGATTTAGATCGTGGTCGTGTATATCTGCCTATTAAGGAGCTTGCCCAGTTTGGTGTCACACGCGAAATGCTAGAAGAGCGTGTGTTAACTCCAGAAATAGTTGAAGCACTCAAGTTTCAGATTGCACGAGTGCGCCAACTTCAGGCAGAAGCTGCCCCAGGTATTGCCATGTTAGAAGCATCTAGTCGCCCATGTATCGAGGCTGCAAGTACTTTGTATTGCGGCATTGTCGATGAGGTTGAAAAGATTAGTTATGACATTTTCAATCAGCGAGCAAAGACTTCAACAGCACGTCGTATTCGTGTTGCAGGTGCTGCATTCATTCAGCGCCAGCTCATTTCACGCTAGAGTAAGAACCACGGGAGCCGTAAAGGCTGAGAGGGTCTGAAATTCAGACCGACCGATTGACCCATCCGGTAATGCGGATGCGGAAGGGAAAGTCATGTCATCCACTTTGTTTACAGCTTGGGGCTATGAAGTCTCTATTCTTGAATTCGTTGCAGCGCTCACTTCATTTGTGGGGGTTTGGTTAGGCACAACAGGAAAAAGAATTACCTGGCCATGGTGGGCGTTAAGTAGCGCTCTCTATGGAGTCTTTTTTTATCAGGTAGAACTCTTTGCAAGTGCAGCATTGCAGTTGGTGTTTATCACCGCTGCCATTTATGGCTGGAAGGGTTGGGCACCAACAGGTGTTGTTCCTGGATCATTATCGGTGCGCAATCGTCGAAATATTGCCATCGGAACAATCATCAGCGTTGCTGTTCTCTCGCCTGTTTTGTCTAACATAGGGGCGGCTGCAACCTGGTCAGATGCATTCTTATTAATCGGAAGCCTTGTTGCGCAAGTAATGATGGTGCGTCAAAAGTATGAAGCATGGATCGTTTGGCTCATTGTTGATTTAGCCGGAACAGTTCAATACGCAATGCTTGGTTATTGGTTTACGGCCGTTCTGTATGCAATGTTTACCGTTATAGCTGTCATTGGCTGGAAGCGTTGGTATGACTCTCTACGCAATTGATGGTCCAGCTGGGGCTGGCAAGACTACGTATGCTGCAAAACTGGAAGCAGAGTTATCAGTAAATGCCAGCGTGAAAGTTATTCATATGGATGACCTGTATAACGGTTGGGACAATGCCCTGAGTAATGCCCTTTCTGAAATCTTAGATCGAATCTCTACCGCACATCTTGCCGGCCGGGAGTTTGTCATCAAGAAATTCAACTGGAGCACAATGTGCTTTGATAGCGAAGAGAAAATTACGCCTACTGATTTTCTGATTGTCGAGGGAGTCGGTGCAGCACAACAGATCGTGCGCGAGTCAGGGGCAATAACGTATTGGTTAGATATCGAGCCCGAAATCGGTTTACAACGTGTATTAGATCGAGATGGCGCACATATTGAGGTTCAGATGCGTCAATGGCAAGTTGATCAAGATAAACACTTTGCTCGAGATGAAACCCGTGAAAATTGCGAGTTTAAACTCACTTCATAACCGTTTTGGGCGCGCCCTCAGCACCTGCCACAGGTGCACTCAATAAAATCTACGCATGTCCGATCTGACCGGTGAGCTCATTGATGGGCGCTATCAATTACTGCGTCAGGTAGCTAATGGCGGAATGGCAACGATCTATGAAGCAATAGACACCCGGCTTGATCGCAAAGTTGCAGTCAAAATTATGCACGCGCATTTGGCACAAGATGAAGCCTTTGTCTCACGCTTTATTCGTGAGGCAAAAGCAGCGGCAGCCCTAACGCACCCAAATATTGTTGCGGTGCAAGATCAAGGCTGGAATCAAAGTGGCATTCCTGCGGTCTTCTTGGTGATGGAGTTTATCGAGGGTCACACACTTCGAGAGTACTTGAATGAGCGTGGTCGCTTTGAAATTAAAGATGCAATCAATTACTTAACTCCTATTTTATCTGCTCTTGCTGCAGCACATGATCTCGGTATCGTGCACAGAGACATAAAGCCTGAAAATATTTTGATTTCAAATGATGGTCGCATCAAGATTGCAGATTTTGGTCTAGCTCGCGGTGAACTCATTGGAACAACCATGACAGCTGAATCCAGCGTGATTCTTGGAAGCGTTTCCTACCTATCCCCCGAACAAGTTCAACGCGGTATTGCAGATTCTAGAAGTGATGTTTATGCAGCAGGAATCGTGGCATTTGAGATGTTCACTGGAGAGAAGCCATTTAATGGTGACTCACCTATTCAAATTGCCTATATGCATGTTAATGAAGAGATTCCACATCTTCGCAGCAAGCGCAAAGAGATCCCTCAAGGCTTAGATGAGTTGATCGCAAGTGCTACTGCAAAAAACCCTGATGATCGCCCACGCACAGCTGGTGATTTTCTTGAGCGTTTACAGCGGATTCAAATCGAATTAGACCCAAAGAAGAACCAACTAGATCTTGGTTTAGATCTACCGGTTGAACCCATTCGCGAGAAGGCTCGCAAAAAGGTGAAGGAAGAACCGGCAAAGGAAGCAACAGTTGAGGTCAAAGAAAGTACTCGTGAGATAAAGAAGCAGGAAGAGAAAAAGAAACGCGCAAGCAAGCGGGTGCGCAGAAACCGTAAAGTCGCTTTGATATTGGCAGTTGCACTAGGTGTTGGTGGTTGGTGGACATTAGTCGGACCAGGATCGCGCGTTGTAGTTCCTTCAACTGTAGGCGGTAGCTACCAAGAAGCTGTTTCTTCCTTTACTCCACTGGGGCTCACCGCAGTAATCTTCGAAAAACGATTTGATGAAGAAATCGATAAGGGAAAGATCATTGAATCCGTGCCACAAGGTGGTGGGAAAGTAGATGCCGGCGGCAGCGTTAAGTTAATTATTTCTAAAGGCCCAGAGCGTTACACAATCCCGTCAACAACAGGGTTAACCCCAGAGGCTGCCCAAGTTGCAATTAACAAATCTCCATTAGCCATTGGAACAATCGAGGAAGTTTTCAATCCTGATATTCCTAAGGGATTTGTTATTTCATCAACGCCTGCTTCTGGATCTTCAGTCAAGAGAGATTCAAAGGTCAACTTGCTTGTTTCAAAGGGAATTGAACAAATTGCACTTGCCTCTTATGTCGGCAAGAGTGGCGAACAAGCGCTCAATGAATTAACTGAAGCTGGATTTAATGTTGAAGCTGGATATGCATTTAGCGAAACAACACCAGAACTCGCAGTTGTTTCACAAAATCCAGCAGGAGGTGCAACTGCAAATAAGGGCGGCAAGGTTTCTATCCTTATTTCAAAGGGTCCTCGATACGCATTTATTCCAAAAACGATCATCACCATGGAGGCTGTAGCAGGTAAAGAGATGCTGGAATCCCTTGGATTAAAGGTGAAGGTTATTTCTATCGGAAAAGCGAAGAAGAAGGTTGTTAAAAAAGTTTCTCCTGCAGTTAACACCAAGGTTTTACGTGGAAGTTTGGTGACGATTACCGTAGGGTAAGCCAATGCCTACGCCAGTAAAAAAGCCTCGTATTGGTGCCCACACCCCCACTACTGGCGGAATGGTCAAGCGATCCATTGCATATGCCGAAACAATTGGCGCAGAAGCAATTCAAGTATTTGCATCAAGTCCGCGCACATGGGCAATGCCAGAGGCTAAACCAGAGCTAGATGAAGCTTTCAAGATCAAGGCCGCCGAATTAGATATTGAAACCTATGTTCACGCGCCTTTTTTAATTAACTTAGGTTCCCCAACAGAGGCAACTTATTTGAATTCACTTGCATCAACTGCATACTCACTACAACGCGGGGCAGATATCGGCGCACTTGGCGTTGTCATCCACACAGGTTCTGCAGTTGATGTGAACCATGTTGAAAAAGCATGGAAGCAGATTCATGAAGGCATGATGCCAATTCTCAACGCTTTAGGTGATGATGCTCCATACCTTTTACTTGAACCAACAGCGGGCCAAGGTCAATCACTTGTAAAGAAGTTAGATGATCTTGCAATGTATTTGAAGGCACTTGAATACCACCCAAAGGTTGGAATCTGTTTAGATACCTGCCACGTTTTCGCTGCCGGCCATGACATCTCTGTAAAGGGTGGAATGACGGCAACTATAGATTTACTAGTAGAAGTCGCTGGAATTGAGCGCTTCCAATTAGTTCATGCCAACGATTCAATGGATGTGTGCGGAGCACTTAAAGATCGCCACCAAAACATCGGTGAAGGTCATATTGGCGTGGGTCCATTCAAGGAACTTCTATCCCATCCTGCAGTTGCAAACGCTCCTCTGATTCTTGAAACACCAGGTATGGAGTTAGAGCATGGCAAGGAAGTTGCCTTACTCAAGGAATTGCGCGGCTAATGTCTGCTCGCCATCAACTACAGCTAAAACTTGCTCCATGGGCGCTACTTACAGTTTCAGCTGCATGGGGGTTTTCATTTATTGTCATGAAGGATGCTATTCAACGCCAGAGTGTGAATAACTTCCTTTTTACCCGTTTCACCCTGGCTGTGATTGTGATGATTTTGATTCGCCCTCAAACAATCAAGCTTTTCAATAAGGATCTCCTGCAACGAGGTGGATTAGCGGGAATTTTCTTAGGTATTGGGTACATAGCGCAAACTCTTGGCTTGGAAAGAACCGGGGCGGCAATCACCGGCTTTATCACCGGCTTATATGTGGTTTTGACACCATTGATTGCTTCATTTGTATTAAAAGAAAAGATTACTAAATTCACTTGGCTTTGTATTGCTGTTGCGACATTTGGATTAGGACTTCTATCTATTCGTGGCTTCTCTGTTGGTATCGGTGAAATGTTTGTTTTAGCAAGTGCCATTCTCTTTGCTGCTCATATTATTGCCTTAAGCAAATGGTCTTCGGGTCGTGATGTTTATGCAATGACAGTTATTCAACTTTCAATGTGCGCCATTCTTGCTGGGTTGGCCTCAGCAATCGAGGGGTATTCACTTCCTCCAGATTCAGGAGTTTGGGGCGTTGTTATCTTCACGGCAGTTTTTGCCACTGCAATAGCTTTTATCGTCCAGACTTGGTCACAGGCACACATGAGCGCCACCAAAGTGGCGGTCATCTTGACGATGGAGGTTGTCTTTGCAGCCCTCTTTGCAATTGTCATAGGCGGGGAACGACTTACTCTTCAAACAGCAATTGGCGGTGTTTTGGTAGTTGTAGCCATGTATTTAATAGTTCTGAAAGAACAGAAGTAAGGTTGGGCCATGGCTATTGATCTTCGAAGTGACACCGTTACCCGCCCATCAGATGCGATGCGCCAGGTGATTGCACACGCACCTGTTGGCGATGATGTTTATAGCGATGACCCAACGGTTAATTCACTAGAAGAGCGAGTTGCAGCCCTTTTTGGCAAAGAGGCTGGTGTCTTCACACCAACTGGATCACTTGCCAATCAATTAGCTATCCGTATGTTGGTTGCACCAGGTGAAGAGTTAATTGCAGAAACAAATAGCCATATTGTGCGCGCCGAACTAGGTGCAGCGGCAGTATTTAGTGGAATAACAACTCGTACTTTTCCTGCAAAGAACGGCCTACTCAAGGCAGCAGATGCTCTTGAAATCGCTCGTCCTAACAGTGGCCCCTACTTGGTTTCAACGACAGCAATAGCAGTAGAAAACACCCATAACTTTGGTGGCGGAACTGTGCAGCCAATTAGCGAAATCGCAGCACTACGAAAAGGTGCCGATGAGCTGGGATTAGCACTTCATCTAGATGGTGCTCGTATTTGGAACGCTCATGTGGCATCTGGTGTCTCATTTGCAGAGTACGGAAAGTACTTCGACACAATTAGTGTCTGTCTTTCAAAAGGTTTAGGCGCACCAGTTGGTTCAATCATGTTGTCAACAAAGGATCGTGTGGCAACAGCTCGTGTGTGGCGCAAGCGTTATGGCGCTGGAATGCGCCAAATAGGTTTGCTAGCAGCCGGTGCGCACTATGCACTAGATAACAACATCGATCGCCTATCTGAGGATCACCGTCGTGCAAAAGAACTTGCAACTGCCATTGCAGCTATTGATGCATCTTTAATTGACCCATCAACTGTTGAAACAAATATTGTGGGATTAGATCTTGCTGCACTGCCAATTACTGCCGCAGAGTTAGCTCAACGCTGCCGTGATGCTGGTTTGTGGATTGGCGCACTTGGTCCAAAGTATGCGCGATTAGTGACACATTTAGATTTTGATGACGCTCAGTGCCAAGAGGCAATAGAAATTTTAAAGAAAGCCCTCGTGGCTTAAGAGCCACTGCTTCTTGTCAACGCCGTAGGCATAATTGCCGAGTGCTCCCCCAGTTTTAACAACCCGGTGGCAAGGAACTACAAGCATGATCGCATTGTTTGCACATGCACTTCCCGCCGCCCGAACTGCTGCAGGAGATCCAGCTTTTTCTGCTAGATCTGAATATGACCACGCCTTTCCGGGAGCAATCTTTCGCATCGCCTTCCATGCAGCTTGTGAAAATGCTGCACCTGGCTGCCTGACATGAATTCCGTTGAGCGCAGTTAGATCACCATCAAAGTAATCGTTAATCAGATCTGAAATAACAGGGATTGACTTCACTACCTTCACATCACGACCTGCGTTAAATGCAGACACAGTCGAAAGATTGGCACCGATCAGGATCTGATCATCAGCTAATAGATTGAGGGTGCCAACAGGTGTCTTGTGAGAGGTTATTAAAAGCGGCACTGTCCAAAATTAGCGATCGCGCAACATTTCAGCAACTAAAAATGCGAGTTCAAGAGATTGCGCATGATTTAGGCGAGGATCACACGCAGTTTCATACCGTGATGCCAAATCTTCATGTGAAATCTCTTCGCCGCCACCAACGCACTCAGTGACATCATCGCCAGTAAGTTCAATGTGAACTCCACCTGGATGAGTACCTAGCGCTTTGTGAACTTCAAAGAATCCCTTGACCTCATCCATAACATCATCAAAGCTGCGAGTCTTATAGCCAGTGGGTGCTTCATAGGTGTTTCCATGCATTGGATCGCAGACCCACAAAACCTTTGCCCCAGACTTTGTCACACCATCGACAAGTGCTGGCAATACCTCGCGAATGTTCTTTGCACCCATACGAGTAATAAATGTAATGCGACCTGGTTCGCGATTTGGATCTAGTTTCTCGATCAATGCAAGAGCATCTGCAACTGTTGATTTTGGTCCAAGCTTGATTCCGATTGGATTTCGAACCTTTGATGCAAAATCAACATGTGCGCCATCTAGCTGACGTGTGCGCTCACCAATCCAGATGAAGTGTCCTGAAACATCGTATGCATCCCCTGTTCTTGAATCAATACGGGTTAGCGCCTTTTCATACTCCATGATTAACGCTTCGTGGCTTGCAAAGAAATCTACTGATTTAAAACTTCCAGGGTCAACGCCTGCAGATTTCATGAATGCAAGGGCGCGACCAATTTCATTTGCCATTTGTTCGTATCGTTCGCCAACTTTGGAATCACGTATGAAACCTTTGTTCCATTCATGGACTTGGCGAAGATCTGCAAATCCACCTTGGGTAAATGCTCGCACCAAGTTAAGAGTTGCAGCAGATGTGTTATAGACGCGCACTAAACGTTGTGGATCTGGTGTGCGAGAGGCTTCAGTAAATTCAATATCGTTTACGGCATCCCCGCGGTATGCCGGCAGTGTGACATCGCCTCGAGTTTCAAAATCATTGGAACGAGGCTTAGCAAACTGGCCCGCCATACGACCAACCTTGATAACGGGAAGGCTTGAGTAGTACTGAAGAACTGCTGCCATCTGCAAAATTGTTTTGATGCGGTTTCGAATTGAATCTGCCGTTGCTGCTACAAATGTTTCTGCGCAATCTCCGCCTTGTAACCAAAAAGCCTTACCGTCAGCTGCGAGCGCAATGCGAGCTTTTAAATCATCGCACTCACCAGCAAAGACAAGTGGTGGCAACGCCTTAAGTTGTGCCACTGCTGCTTTGACTTGCTCACCCTCTGGTCCACCTGGCCATGTTGGTTGCTGGGCAGCAACAAGTCCAGGTGTGAACAGTGAGTTTAAGTTTGTGCTCATTGGGAAAGTGTAGAGAGTTCGAAAGTAATCGCGCGAGGCAATTAGCCGAAGAAGATCTCTACCTCCTTGTATAGCTCTAGTGGAACAGTCTTTAGCTTCTCAGTTGCAGTTGCCAAAGGCACGCGAGCAATATTTGTGCCGTGCAAGGCAACCATCTTGCCCCAATCACCTTCATGAGCAGCGGTGATTGCATGGAGTCCAAAGCGGGTGGCAAGAACACGGTCAAAGGCTGTTGGAGTTCCACCACGTTGGATGTGTCCCAATACAGATGTGCGTGCTTCCTTACCGGTTCTCTCTTCAATCTGACCTGCTAGCCAGTCACCGATACCTGAGAGCTTCACATGGCCAAATGAATCAAGGGTCTGATCCTTCACAACCATGTCACCATCTTGAGGAATGGCACCTTCTGCAATAACGATGATTGGTGCGTAGTGAGACTTGAAACGAGATTCAACCCATTCACACACCTTTTCAACAGAGAACTTCTGCTCTGGAATCAAAATACATGTCGCACCGCCTGCAAGACCTGAATGCAGCGCAATCCACCCCGCGTGACGACCCATAACCTCAACAATTAAAGCGCGGTGATGTGACTCAGCGGTTGTGTGGAGGCGATCAATCGCCTCCACTGCGATATTTACAGATGTATCAAAACCAAATGTGTAGTCGGTGTTGTTGAGGTCATTATCGATTGTCTTTGGAACACCAATAACTTTGACGCCCAGTGCATCAAGCTTTGTTGCAACACCTAAAGTATCTTCTCCACCGATTGCGATTAACGCATCGATGCCAGCTTTTTCAAGATTTTCCTTAATCTTCTCAACGCCACCCTCGATCTTAAAAGGATTAGTACGTGATGAACCAAGAATTGTTCCTCCGCGAGGCAAAATTCCGCGGGTTGTTTCAATATTCAAAGGCATGGTTAGACCCTCTAGAGGTCCCTTCCAGCCATCACGGAATCCAACAAACTCGTGACCGTACTCTTTAACACCCTTGCGAACAACGGCACGGATAACTGCATTAAGACCAGGGCAATCTCCGCCGCCAGTGAGGACACCAATACGCATGATTAACTCCAACAATTTTATTGTTTGATTAAGTGGCTCAAAAAATTCCCGCCACCTGTGGTCAACGCTGACTGGAACAGTCTAGCCTTCCTCTATGGCTAATCGACAACTCATCGCCGGCGTGGATTCATCGACTCAATCTGTAAAGGTCGTTGTTCGTGATGCCACTACAGGCGAACTTGTGCGCCAGGGCCGGGCCTCCCACCCCGATGGCACTGAGGTTGATCCTAAGCATTGGCTGAGCGCATTAAATTCCGCCATTTCTGACGCTGGTGAATTGGCCGATGTTGAAGCAATTTCTATTGCAGGCCAACAACATGGAATGGTTGCTCTCGATAATGATGGCGAAGTTATACGTCCTGCGCTTTTATGGAATGACACACGTTCTGCAAAAGAATCAGATGATTTAAATCGAGAAGTCGGTGGAGATGCCGAAATGGCCCGCAAGGTTGGGTCGAAGTTAGTCGCTTCCTTTACCGCCTCAAAACTTCGCTGGATGGCAGATCATGAACCAGAAAATGCAGCAAAGGTTGCCTCTATTGCACTTCCCCATGATTGGTTGTCGTGGCAATTACAGGGTGGAAAAAACTTTGATACTTTGTTTACAGATCGAAGCGATGCATCCGGCACGGGTTACTTTGATCCCAGCACTTCACATTACCGAGAAGACATTATCCGTTTAGCTCTGCGGCATGATCAAGAACTTTCACTACCGCAAATTATTGGTCCCGACAGATTTGGTGGAACAACAAAAACTGGAATCCCAATTGCAGCCGGTGCTGGTGACAATGCAGGTGCGGCCCTTGGTCTTCAAGCACAACCCGGAGATGTAGTTGTTTCATTAGGAACAAGTGGAACCGCATTTGCAGTTTCAGATACACCAACACATGATGCAAGTGGCACAGTTGCCGGATTTGCAGATGCCACCGGGCGCTACCTTCCACTTGTTTGCACATTAAATGCTGCCCGAATTTTAGATGCAGCTTGTCGCATCCTGGGAAAAACTCATGACGAAGTTGCACAGTTAGCACTTTCTGCAAAGCCAGGTGCTAACGGATTAACGCTGTTGCCTTACTTTGAAGGAGAGCGAACACCCAACCGTCCCACAGCAACTGGTGTCTTTTCTGGCATGAACCTAAGTAATTCAAATCCTGAAGATATTGCGCGTGCCATGGTTGAAGGAATGCTTGCTGGTTTAGCAGATGCCGTTGAAGCTTTAGTTGCATTAGGAGTTAGCGTTAATCGCATACTGCTCATTGGCGGTGCTGCAAAAAATCCTGCTGTGCCTCTGATTGCTAGTTCATTGTTTGGGCGCGAAGTATTGGTCCCACCTGCTGGTGAATATGTTGCTGATGGCGCAGCCAAACAAGCCGCCTGGGCGCTACTAGGTCATGTGCCGACGTGGGATTTAGGCGAGGTTTCACATCACAACAGTGTTGCAATCCCTGATGTGATGGCTAGATACAAAGAGCTTAAGAGCAAAACAGAGAATTGGTAGTTAGACGGTTACTCGCACGCCTTTACCGACGATAACAATTCCACCTTCACTGACTGTAAAGCGCTGACGATCTCGCTCTAAATCAACGCCGATCTGCGCGCCAGGATCTACGACAACGCTCTTATCCAAAATTGCTTTACGAATAATTGCATTATCTCCAATCCTTACAGAAGGCATTAAAACAGAGCCCTCAACAATTGCAGCTTTGCCAACAGTCACATCATATGAAACTACAGAACCGTGCAGGATTCCGCCTCCAATAATTGTGCCTGCTCCCACGATTGAGTCATGCGCAGAACCGCCTTCGCTGAACTTAGCTGGTGGCAATGATGGTGGGTTTGTTAGCAAAGGCCACTCGCGGTTATACAAATTAAAAATCGGATGCACCGAGACTAAATCCATATGAGCGTCATAGTAAGCATCAATAGAACCAACATCACGCCAGTACCCCTTATCGCGCTCTGTCTCTCCTGGAACAACGTTATGTGCAAAGTCATAAACCTTTGCTTGTCCTTGTGATGTTAAGAAAGGAATGATATTTCCACCAAGATCATGGCGCGATTCCAAATCTTCTGAATCAAGAATCAGTGCTTCTTCCATGACATCGCGTTTGAAAATGTAATTTCCCATTGACACCAGACAAAGATCTGGATGCCCTGGCATTGCCGGTGGATTTGCCGGCTTTTCATGAAATGCCTTGATCGTTACGCCATCGTCAGCTAATTCAATAACACCAAAATCGTGGGCTTCAGATCGCGGCATGCGAATTGCTGCAACAGTCACACCTGCGCCAGATTCAACGTGTTGGGCAAACATCTGCATGGGATCCATGCGATAAACGTGATCTGCGCCAAAAACCAATACATGCTTGGGATCTTCATCGTGAATCAAATTGAAGTTTTGCAAAATCGCATCAGCACTGCCTGTATACCAGCGTGGACCTAAGCGTTGTTGGGCTGGAACCGGAGTGATGTAATTTCCAAGAAGTGAGGACATACGCCATGTTGTGGTGATGTGGCGGTCCAAAGAATGAGATTTGTATTGAGTTAGAACGGCAATCTTTAACATATTCGCATTAGCAAGATTTGATAAAACAAAGTCCACTAAACGATATGAACCACCAAATGGGACTGCAGGTTTTGCGCGATCTGCTGTGAGCGGCATAAGACGCTTACCCTCGCCACCCGCAAGAACGATGCTGAGTGGAAGTTGCAGTTTAGCCATGGCTTAACGATAGCCTTTCACCCTTGACGAAGGAAGAGGATTAGCAGAATATGACCGCGTTGAATGTAGGCATTGTTACCAAGGAGTGGCCACCAGCTATTTATGGTGGCGCCGGGGTTCATGTACTTCAGTTAACGCAAGCCCTTCGCGCAATCAAAGATGTTCATGTTGATGTCCACTGCTTTGGTGGAAAAAGAGATGATGCCTTTGGGTACTCATTGCCTGCAGGTTTTGCCGATGCCAATCCTGCGGTGCAGGCACTTGCAATCGATCTTGAGATGGCAACCCACTTAGGTCATGTTGATCTCGTTCACTCTCACACTTGGTATGCCAACATGGCTGGGCACATTGCATCACTCCAACACGGTATCCCCCACATTGTGAGCGCTCATTCACTTGAACCATTACGCCCATGGAAAGCAGATCAATTAGGCGGCGGATACAGAATTTCATCGTGGGCAGAAAAAACTGCTTTCGAAGCAGCTGCTGCAATCATCGCAGTAAGTGATGGAATGCGCGCAGATGTATTAGCTGCATACCCTTCTGTAAATCCTGCAAAAGTTGTAACAATTCGAAATGGTGTGGACACCAACAAATTTGCACCAAACCACGACCCATCTGTTCCCGAAAGTTTTGGCATTAGTGGGCCATATGCAATCTTTGTAGGACGTATCACTCGTCAAAAAGGTTTAGCCCATCTATTGCGCGCTTGGAAAGATGTTCCTGCAGAGTACGGATTAGTTCTAGCCGCAGGTAGCCCAGATGAAGAAGGAATAGGCAACGAAGTTGCTGCTCTCATTTCAGAGCTACAGCGCACACGCAAGAATGTTTGGTGGATCAAAGAGATGCTGCCACATGATCAACTAACAGCCATGTTGACCGCTGCAGATCTATTTATCTGCCCATCAATCTATGAGCCTCTGGGAATCGTAAATCTTGAGGCAATGGGTTGTGAAACAGCTGTTCTTGGCTCACGAGTTGGTGGCATCCCTGAGGTAGTTGCCGAAAAAGAAACTGGCGAACTAGTTGATTACAACGGTGATGCTGCCCCATTTGAAAAAGCTTTGACTGAATCAATTACTCGATTAATGGCACAACCAGATTTGTTGAAAAAGTATGGAACAGCAGGACGTATTCGTGCACAAAAACTATTTGGATGGGACGCGGTTGCAGCACTGACCGTAGATCTATATCGACGCGTGATTGCTTAAATGACTCGTAAATCCCTGTTCCACTTTGCTTTAGTTGGGCTGCTCTGGGGTATCCCATATCTACTGATGAAGGTTGCTGTTGAAGATTTCCCACCTGCAGCCGTTGTTGCAGGTCGCACATTAATTGGTGCTTCCATCTTGATTCCAATCGCTATCTACCGCAAAAAATTTGGCGGGGCGGTTCTTGGATTTAAATATGTTGCCTTCTACGCTCTGATGGAAATGATCGGTCCTTGGATTTTGATCACTACAGCTGAGCAAAAGATTAACTCAGGACTTGCAGGTTTACTTGTTTCAACCGTTCCAATCTTTGCCACAATCATTACCTCACTTCGTGGAGATCACTCCGTTTGGGAGTTCAAGAGAATCTTTGGAATTGTTGTTGGATTTATCGGTTTAATTCTAGTTGTTGGTATTGAGAGCTTGTCAGGAAATAGCGATCCGCTATCAATTGCAATGGTGATTGTGGCATCGATGGGATATGCCTATGCAGTAATTATGGTGACTAGTAATTTGCCACTTGTCGATGGAATCGCAATCAATGGCTTGGCAATGGCAATTACTACCGTCTTTTGGGCACCAGTTGCTATAGCCCAATGGCCATCTAGCATTTCTATGAACTCAGCACTATCCCTTCTCGCACTTGGCGTGTTTAGCACCGCCTTCGCCTTTATCTTGTTCTTCAAGGTAATCGCTGAGATTGGGCCTGCTCGTAGCTCACTTGTTACCTATTTGAACACCGCAATTGCAGTTCTGTTAGGTGTAATTATTTTGCGAGAACCATTAACAATCGGAATTATTGTTGGATTACCCTTAGTTCTAGTTGGTTCTTACTTAGCAAGTCGTAAAACCGCTTAAGACTTCTCGCCAAAGCCTAACTTTGCAAGCAGCTTTGGATCCTTCTGCCATTCCTTTGAAACCTTAATGTGGAGTCCAAGAAATATCTTGGCACCTAACACGCGCTCGATATCTGCACGCGCACGAATACCAATTTCCTTAAGTCTGACACCTTGGTGGCCCAATAAAATTGCTCGCTGTGTGTCACGCTCAACGTGGATAGTTGCATGAACATCATAAAAGGGACGTGATCCCTTTTCTTCGCGCTCACCAAATTCATCGATAGTAACAACGATGCTGTGTGGCAACTCTTCCCGCACATCTTGCAGGGCTGCTTCACGAATGTATTCACAAATAATCTGGTCTATTGCTTGATCACTTGTTGTGCCAGCTGGGTAATACTCAGGGCCTGCAGGCAGATTCTTACCAATTAATTCATTGAGCAAATCAACTTGATCGTGAATGGCAGCTGAAACCGGAATAATTTCATCCCACACAAAACCCTCAGCAATCTTCATGATGCCTAACAAGCGAATTGCTAGCTTTTCTTTAGCAATCAGATCTGTCTTAGTAATTACTGCAAACTTTTTAGCACCTGGGTGCTTGGCAATTTCTTGAGCAATAAATGTATCCCCCGCCCCAGATGTTTCATCAGCTGGAATACACATAATGACAATATCTACTGAGTCCATACTTTGATCTACTACTTGATTCAGACGCTGGCCTAACAAGGTCTTTGGCTTATGAACACCAGGTGTGTCCACAAGAACGGCTTGAAAATTATCACCGTGAACAATTCCACGGATTGCGGTGCGAGTGGTGTTGGGGTGGTGTGAAGTAATTGCAATCTTGCTACCCACTAAAGCATTAATCAGAGTTGATTTACCAACGTTTGGGCGGCCAACAATGGCAACGAAGCCCGAACGGAAATCACTCATGGGCTTATTCTCTCATTGATTAACTCCAACAAACTCCACTGCATCTTCTACCGAAGTCACAATCTCAGCAGCACGCTCTGCGATTAAGCGATGGCACCCCCGGCTAGTTGGTGAATTGAGTTGACCTGGGATTGCCATTACTTGTCGCATCAGATCGGTGGCATCACGTGCGGTGCGCAGTGAGCCAGATCTATAGGCTGCTTCAACAACAAGTGTTGCGCATGAGAGAGCTGCGATTAATCGGTTCCTAATTAAGAACCGACTTTGCACGGCATGAACATCTGGCATGACCTCACTTACCAATGCGCCATTGGTACTAATTGCTTTGAATAATCGTGAATTAGAAGTTGGGTAATCAACCAATACTCCTGATGCAAATACTGCAACCGTTTTTCCGGATGACTTCAGTGCTGCCACATGGGCACAGGTATCAATTCCTAAAGCGCCTCCGCTGACAACATTCCAGCCCTGATTGACAAATGCTGTTGCAAAACTAGATGCCATCTCTTTTCCATATTGGCTGGGCTCTCGTGTACCAACGATCGCAATTGATTTCTGACTCAAAACCGATAGATCACCTTTAACTATCAAGCCAATGGGTGGATTTGATAATTGATCTATTTGCTGGGGCCATTGTGAATGGCCGGGATAGATGAACTCAGAACCACTTTCTTTGACCGCAGTGTGAAGGATCTCTGAATGAGTGCTCTCAATTTGTCTCAAGAGTTTTGAACAAGATTTAGAATCATATTCACCGCCCAACAATCCATGCAGGACGGTAATTGCGCCAACTCGCTGTATCTCTTGACTCCAACCAGTATGCCCAGGTTCGATCGCTGAGAAGAGAATCAGACGTGCTTCATACTCATCAAATAATGTTTTAGCTTGAATATACATAGATCCAATGTAATTAGATCCTTAAGAACTAACTCCTGGTTACAGATTACTTGTGGATGAGTGCTGCAACATTGGCAAAAGAGGTGCGGTGCTCTGGGCAAGGCCCATGCTCGTTAAGGGCTTTGGTGTGAGCTGCGGTGATATATCCCTTGTGCCCGGCAAATCCATACTGCGGAAAATCTAAATCCATTTCACGCATGATGCGATCTCGAGTGACCTTAGCAATGACAGATGCAGCACTAATGGAAACAACAACCTGATCGCCCTTCCAAACAGCTAAGTTTGGAACTCCCAACCCCTCAATGGCATATCCATCAGTTAAAACATATGCAGGTTCAATACTTAATCCCTGCACCGCCCTGCGCATTCCATCAAGGTTTGCTGCATGCACACCGCGAGAATCAACTTCTGATGCCGGAACTATCACAACACTGACAGATGCAGCGATACGGTGGATTAATTCAAAGACCGCATCTCGCTTATTTTCTGGAATCTCTTTTGAATCTCGCACCACAGCTAATTCAGGTGCGAATGGGTCATGGAGAACAACAGATGCAATTACTAATGGACCAGCACATGCTCCGCGACCGGCTTCATCAACACCTGCTATCGGTGAAATACCAGCACTGGTCAATAACTGCTCAATAACCTTCATCAGGTTACTTTTTTAATACATCCACTTTTGACACATATGTAATGTTTTTAAATGGCCAAATCACTGCCACTACCCGCCCTGTAACTTTGGAAACCGGCACAAAACCCTTGTTGATGTCATCTTGGTGATAGCGAGAGTCCGCACTTGCCCCGCGGTGATCTCCCATAACCCACAGCTTGCCTGCAGGAACAGTCACATCAAATTTCATTTCAGAAGGCTTATTGCCAGCATAGATATATGGCTCGGTAACTTCGACATCATTAACAGTTAAGTTTCCATCTTTTGTGCAACAAACAATGTGATCACCTGCAACACCAATTACACGCTTAACTAAGTACTGCTTTGCAGGGTTAGGAAGAACGCCAACTGCAACTAAGCCGCTTTTTACTTTTGCAACGTATTTGTTTGTTTGGTAATCAGTGATCTCAGGTAGCCAATTATCAGGATCGCGAAACACAACAACATCGCCGCGATTGATAGATTTGGAAATAAAGGGAACCTTGTTAACCGCTACTCGATCTTTGATCTGCAGAGTGTTTTCCATTGATCCAGATGGAATATAGAAAAACTGGACCAAGAAAGTCTTGATTAATAGAGAAACAACTAGTGCAACGACAACCAGGATTGGGAGCTCCTTAAGGAGCGATCCCTTATTGCGCATTGAAAAGATTATTCAGCTTTTGGAGCTTCAGTTGCTTCTTCAGCAACCGCTTCAACAACTGGTGCTTCAACAACTGCTTCAGCTGCAGTTTCAACAACCGCTTCAACAACTGGTGCTTCAACAACTGCCTCAACAACTGGTGCTGGAATTACTACTGGTTCTGGTGTAGAAAGAATTCCATCGCCGTAACCTTCAATGCCATCGCGCTTTTCGCGAATCTTTGCAGCCTTACCGCGTAGGTCACGTAGGTAGTACAGCTTGGCGCGACGTACTTCGCCCTTCTTTACTAGCTCGATCTTTTCAATAACTGGTGTGTGAACAGGGAAGGTACGTTCAACACCAACACCGTAAGAAACCTTGCGGAGTGTGAAAGTTTCGCGAACGCCATCGCCTTGACGACGGATAACAATTCCTTGGAAAACCTGAAGACGGCTCTTGCTACCTTCGATAACACGAACATGGACCTTGAGCTCATCGCCAGCGCGGAACTGTGGGATGTCTTTGCGCAGGGATACTGCATCTACGGCGTCAAGAATGTTCATATTCGGATCCTTTTGTCATTTCTATTAAGCACACGCTTTGGCGGTGCAGACTGCGTATTGTGCCACAG
>JBILAD010000062.1:0-6835 GCA_044354355.1 Candidatus Planktophila sp.
TTTACAAACAGCCTTAGCGCCTTCGCCTTTAGCAAGCTGAGTCATGTGATGAACCAAGAAACAACGTGAGCATGTGAACTCGTCAACTTGTTTTGGAACTACACGAACTGCTAACTCTTCTCCTGATAAATCTGCACCAGGTAATTCAAGATTTTCTGCAGCTTCTGCTTCATCGACATCGATCTGTCCGGATTGAGCATCAACACGCTTGGCCTTGAGTTCTTCTAGAGACTCCTCATGAAGTTCCTCATCAGTTTTTCTGGGTGTGTCGTAATCTGTTGCCATAGCTCTCACCGCCTTTCAATAACTGCTATTAAGTGCTTTCGGGCGCATCATGGCGCATTTGACTGAGTTATGTTGGCAATAAGGGGCGGCGTGTCGGTGTTATTCCCCACTTCTGTGGGAATTCTCGATTCTTTGAGCCAATCCCCCATTCACACGGGCGTGAATCGAAGTTCCTTCAGGTAAATACTCCTCCGAAAAGATTTCACCGCTCTCATGAATCGCGTGGACCAAATCTCCTCGATCATATGGAATGACAACTTCAATCTCTATCGAAGGTCTTGGTAGGGAGCTTTCAATCGCGTGCAATAAGCCTTCGATACCAAATCCAGTACGCACGGAAAAGGCATAACTGTTGGGCTCTTTGCGCAATATCTCCATGACGACTTCTGGGTCTGCGACATCAACCTTATTAATAGCGATGATTTCAGGAATATCTTTGCCGCCGATTTCATCAATAACTAATCTCACGGCTCGTATTTGCTCAAATGGATCTGGGTGAGATCCATCGACCACATGGACAATGAGATCTGAGCCAGAGACTTCCTCAAGAGTTGATTTGAACGCATCAATTAATTGATGTGGCAGGTGGCGAACGAAACCAACGGTGTCACTTAATGTGTAGACGCGGCCATCGGCAGTTTCAGATTTACGTACTGTCGGATCTAAAGTTGCAAAGAGCGCATTTTCAACAAGAACACCTGCATTTGTTAACTTATTGAGCAACGAAGATTTACCCGCATTGGTGTAACCAGCAATTGCAACAGAAGGAATATTAAATCTGCGACGCTCTTGTCGTTTCGTATCTCTGGAAACTTTCATTTCAGCGATTTCACGTCGTAGCTTTGCCATCTTGTCGCGGATTCGACGTCTGTCTGTTTCAATCTTTGTCTCACCTGGTCCGCGACCACCAATACCTGCACCACCAGCAGCTCGACCACCTACTTGTCGAGAGAGTGAGTCTCCCCAACCACGAAGACGTGGCAATAAATAAGCAATCTGAGCAAGTTCAACCTGAGCCTTACCCTCTTTACTCTTTGCGTGCTGAGCAAAGATATCCAGAATTAAAGCGGTGCGATCTACAACTTTAACTTTCAACTTATCTTCTAATTGTCGAAGTTGTGAGGGAGAGAGTTCTCCATCGCAAACAACTGTGTCAGCACCTGTTGACATAACAACTTGCTTTAACTCGATCACCTTTCCAGAACCAATGTAGGTGGCAGGATCTGGTTTATCGCGTCGTTGGATTAAACCTTCTAAAACTTCAGAACCGGCAGTCTCGGCCAATGCTTTGAGCTCTGCCAAAGAGTTCTCGGCATCTTTGATTGTTCCTTCAGTCCACACACCAACCAGCACAACTCTTTCAAGCTGTAGTTGGCGATATTCAGCTTCAGAAATATCTTGAAGCTCTGTTGAAAACCCTTTAACGCGACGAAGGGCATGACGCTCTTCTAGCTCCTGAGATTGATCGCTATGTTCATCCTCTTCATTGGCATCATATTCAGCAGCAACTCTTGCACTTTCACGTAGTAATGACTCGAATTCGTCATCGAAATCCTTACTCAACCAAGAACCTCGATATATCTACATCGCGAATTAGAACCGCAGGTCCGGTTAGTGTTGCATTGGAATGTCCATCAATTGAAACCTCTAAGCGCCCACCAGGTGGAGTAATAATCCATGTCGCTGGCAGCTTTGCCTTCGTATGCAAGGTAGCTGCAAGTGCCACCGCGCATGTGCCAGTACCGCATGAACGGGTTTCACCTGATCCACGTTCGAAAACTCTCATCGCAATTGTGTTGCCCTCAATAATCTTCACAAACTCAACATTGACACCCTCTGGGTATGAATCTCGGGGGCGCACAACAGGAGCAACATCAAGTGGGCCGATATCAGCCATATCTTCCACAAAGACGACAGCGTGAGGATTGCCAACACTGATGTTGTAGCCGTTCCAAATGTGTCCATTAGTAGCTGCAGTAATTGCTTCACCCTCATCAGTAACCTGACCCATGTTGACCGAGATGTCATCTACTAATGGGACTCGTAAATGCTTAATTCCATCCCGAGTACTAATTGCAAAAATACCTTCAGGTTGATGCCCTTTTTCAACTAAATATCTAGCCATGACGCGAATTCCATTACCGCACATCTCTGCAAGAGAGCCATCTGCGTTGCGATAATCCATAAACCATTTTTCATCACGTTTGATAATGCGGATTAACCCGTCAGCACCTATCCCGGTTTCACGATTACAGATCGCTGCGGTTTGGGCAGTTGTTATGGAGTTTTCATCCTGGGGATCAAAAATGAGAACAAAATCATTTTCTGTACCGTGGCCATATGTTGCAATCATTGTTGTTAGTTTATCGATTCAAGTATGCGCTGGAGCGCATTTTGTGTGGGAGAGATCCAGGTTATGCGCTCATCACGTGAAAACCAGGTTTCCTGTCGGCGCGCATACTGTCTAGTTGCCCGCTTGGTCTCTTCCTTCGCTTCTTCCTCTGTAACCTTTCCTTCAATTTGAGCAATAACTTGGGCATATCCAAGAGCACGTTGGGCTGTTACTCCCTGTGTAATCCCTGCAGCCATCAATTTTTCTGCCTCTGCCACAAGTCCTTGTTCCCACATTCGCTCCACACGGATTGAGATCCGCTCAGACAGTGCATCGCGATCCATCACTAAACCAAATTGACGTGCATATGGGTAGCGAGAGCTCTCTTCTCGTGGCAAGTTAGCAGTAAACGGCTTACCCGTAATTTTAATTACCTCTAACGCCCTAATGACACGGCGAGAGTTGGCTTTATCAATGGCAAGTGCTGCAGCAGGATCTAGTTTTTCTAATCTTTCAAATAGTGGCCCAATACCTTTTGTTGCAAACTCCAACTCTAACTCGGCTCGAATAACAGGATCTGTGTCCGGAAAGTTGAGCTCATCCAAAATAGCTTTTATGTATAAGCCTGTTCCGCCAACAATAATTACATTCTTGCCTCGGGCGTGAATCTCAGAGATCGCCGCACGCGCTGTTTCCTGATACCACGCAACGTTTGCATCCTCTGTCACCTCTAATAGATCCATAAGGTGATGAGGGATGCCTTTTCGCTCTTCAATAGTAATTTTGGCGGTGCCAATATCCATGCCCTTATAGAGCTGCATTGAATCGGCATTAATAATTTCAGCATCAATTTCTTGTGCCAGTGTTACTGCTAGATCACTTTTGCCTGTGGCAGTTGCACCACAAATGACAATTAATTTCATCGCTTAACCGTTGGTATCCCAAGCATTGTCGCCACAGGTCCAGGTTGCGCAATTCGCGCAGCATGAGCCTCAGCACCACGCGTCTGTCGAACTGATAGTGGATCACCAATTAAATAATGCGCAGATGCATCTGTGATTCTCACAGTGACCTCATCACCAGGGCGTGCAACAAATGTGTTATCAAAGTGAACCAAACGGAAGTCTTCGCTGCGACCTGTTAAACGAGCTTGGGCCTCATCGCGACGTCCTTCGTAATCCCCCACCAAAATCTTGTGGTGAGTTCCGATTGCTTCTTGATTAACCGACAAGGAAATCCCCTGTTGATGATTATGTAGTCGTGTGTAGCGATCGGCGACCACAGCATCACTAATCTGATCGGGCATAGTTGCAGCTGGTGTTCCGGGGCGTTTTGAATACTGATATGTATAAGCAGCAGTAAATCGCGCAGTCGTGCACACATTAAGCGTTGCTTGGAAATCCTCTTCCGTTTCGCCAGGGAATCCAACAATGATGTCGGTTGTGATAGCCGCATGTGGGATTGCTGAGCGAACACGATCTAATATTCCTAAGTAACGATCAGATCTATATGAGCGGCGCATCTGCTGTAAGACTCGATCTGATCCAGATTGCAACGGCATATGCAGATGTGGCATCACGTTTGGTGTCTGGGCCATAGCCTCAATGACATCATCAGTGAAATCTCGAGGATGTGGGGACATAAAGCGAACACGTTCTAAACCATCAATTTTTCCGCATTCGCGCAATAAGTTGGCAAATGCTTGGCGATCACCAAAATCAACACCGTATGCGTTCACATTTTGACCAAGCAGAGTTATTTCAATGACTCCTTGATCAACCAGGGTCTTCACTTCAGTCAAGATGTCTGCTGCAGTGCGATCCTTTTCGATTCCGCGCAGCGTTGGAACGATGCAAAAAGTACACGTGTTATTACACCCAACCGATACTGAAACCCATGACGAGAATGCAGAAAGGCGTCGAGCTGGCAATGTTGATGGGAAATGCTCAAGAGATTCGAGAATTTCGATCTGCGATTCTTCTTCGATTCGTGCTCGCTCTAGCAATACTGGCAATGAGCCCACATTGTGCGTTCCAAAGACAACATCAACATATGGCGCTTTCTTAATTATTGTTGCCTGATCTTTTTGCGCAAGACATCCCCCAACAGCGATTTGCATGTTTGGATTCAATTTCTTGATGGGCGCTAGGAAACTAAGGTTTCCGTAGAGTTTGTTATCGGCATTTTCTCGCACCGCACAAGTGTTAAAAACTACGATGTCTGCTTGTTCGCCAACTACAACTGGAATATAGCCAGCCTCATCTAACAGACCCGCAATTCTTTCGGAGTCATGGACATTCATCTGGCAGCCGTACGTTTCGACTGTGTAGGTACGGGTCATAGAGAAGAAATTGAATACTCTAAAGTTGAACGATCAACCACGAGCATCTGATGGTTATCTAGATGATTCCAATCGGTGTTTCCCCACCCCGTTGAAGCAACGATGATGTCATTGCCGCGCTTGGTAAATCGAAGCTCGTAATGATCCTCTGCGCTCCATTCAGATTTGTTTGCCTCATTAAACTCACACACTGCAATCAGGGTGTCTGGGGTTTGAACCATAATGTTAAGCGCGGTGTAGTCAGCATTGGTGCGAATTAAATTAACTATTGAGCGCACGCCTTCTACTAAACCATGCTCATCAACTTGTGAAAGCAGTGCGTAAAAGAAACGCTCACT
The DNA here is from genome assembly GCA_044354355.1 of Candidatus Planktophila sp. Taxonomy (GTDB): domain Bacteria; phylum Actinomycetota; class Actinomycetes; order Nanopelagicales; family Nanopelagicaceae; genus Planktophila. The sequence goes on from JBILAD010000062.1 coordinate 5,297, forward strand.
ATCGGTCGTGCCTTGCAACAAGCCCTTGTATTTTTCTGAAATGAACTGCTCTGCAGTATCTCCAGGTCGGATCGTGCCGTTATGCATAAATGTTGTTGTGCCATGGGTGAAGGGATGGTTGTTATCAATATTGACAGTAATTCCCTTAGAGGCAAGGCGCAGATGAAGAAGCGCCCCATCTGTTAAGACTTCAGAGCTAGCCCGTGAAAGAGAGTCGGATTCATGGGCTGGATTAACATCTTTTAATATCTGCCCATCATGGGCATAGCCCCAGCCATCTTTATGCTCTGATGACATGGCAACAAACTTGTCGAACTCATTGCCAACGACATCGTAGAAACTTCTACGCTCAAGGGATGAAAAGGCTAGCAATCTGCACATAGTCGTAACTCTACTTGAAGCCTAGAGATTCTTCTTGGCACGCTCTTGTGCTTGCGCCGCACGCCATTTGGCAATTTCCCCATGATTGCCACTGAGCAAAATTGCTGGGACTTCAATATCTCGCCACATCGAAGGTTTTGTGAAGTTTGGATACTCCAAGTACCCCTCTTCGTTGTGTGATTCTTCAGCCAAAGATTCTGGGTTACCCAGTACACCTGGGATCAAACGTGTTATTGCTTCGATCATCACTAGGGATGCAACTTCGCCGCCACCTAAAACATAATCGCCGATAGAAACTTCATGCACGCGATAATTCTTTGATTCGTAATGTTGGCGAACCCGGTCATCAATTCCTTCATAACGACCACATGCAAAGACTAAGTGAGTAGATTGTGAAAACTTTGCAGCCATTGGCTGATCAAAACGTTTGCCCGCCGGAGTCAAAATGATGAGATCTGTTTCTGGTGTCATGAGTGGATCTAAAGCATTACCCCAGATCTCTGCCAACATAACCATTCCTGCTCCGCCACCATAAGGAGTGTCATCAACAGTGTTGTGGTTATCAGTTGAAAAAGAGCGCAGATCATGAATACCAACTTCAACTAAACCCTGCTCCTGTGCTTTACCTAAAAGAGATAGCTGCAATGGCGCGAAGTAATCAGGGAAAATTGTTACAGCATCAATCTTCATGCCATCTCCCCCGTAATAGTTGGCGGAATAACCACAACTTTCTTGTTTGCAATATCTACCATTGGAACTAATTGATGTACAAAGGGAATCAGTTGCTCCCCTTGGGCCGTTTTAATCGCGAGCAAATCCTGTCCGGGCAGATTGATAACATCTGTGATTTCACCAAATGCTTGGCCAGATTCAAGAACTGCCGCACACCCAATCAGCTGCATCACGTGATACTCATCGTCATCATTTGATTCGTTGATATCAACATCGGCATAAAGCAATGTGTTTCGAAGTTTTTCGACGCTATTGCGATCTGTAATGCCCTCAAAGCCCAACAATAAAATGCCGTTATGAACACGGCCAGAGATGACCTTCAATTCACCATTGGAATCTGTTTGAACTGTGGCACCAATGGCAAAGCGACGATCAGGTTCATCTGTACGAACCTCTATCGTCGCTTCACCAAGAATTCCGTGAGCG
>JBILAD010000063.1:0-6659 GCA_044354355.1 Candidatus Planktophila sp.
AAGGGTAAGCGATAAGCCTACATTTGAGAAATTTACGCTTACTTTGAGTCGTCTGGACCCGAAGTTGTCTTCTGAATCTGCATCAAGAACTCGACGTTGGACTTTGTGCCCTTCATCTTCTCAAGGAGCAGTTCGAGTGCAGCTTGTGGTTCTAGTGCGTGAAGAACACGACGTAGCTTCCACACAATGTTGAGTTCTTCTGAACCCATAAGAATTTCTTCCTTACGTGTTCCTGAAGCAACAACGTTAACTGCAGGGAAGATGCGCTTGTCAGCCATACGGCGATCAAGGATCAACTCCATGTTTCCGGTTCCCTTGAACTCTTCGAAGATAACTTCATCCATACGAGAACCCGTGTCAACCAGGGCAGTTGCAAGAATTGTTAGTGATCCACCATCTTCAATATTACGAGCAGCACCGAAGAACTTCTTTGGTGGATAGAGAGCAGCTGAATCAACACCACCGGAAAGAATTCGGCCAGATGCAGGTGCTGCGATGTTGTAGGCACGTCCAAGACGAGTGATTGAGTCAAGAAGTACAACTACATCGTGACCTAGTTCAACAAGACGCTTTGCGCGCTCGATAGCAAGTTCAGCAATTGTTGTGTGGTCATCTGCAGGGCGATCAAAAGTTGAAGCAATAACTTCACCCTTTACTGATCGTTGCATGTCTGTAACTTCTTCTGGACGCTCATCAACTAGAACAACCATCAAGTGACACTCTGGGTTATTTGTTGTGATCGCGTTAGCAATTGATTGCAGAACCATTGTCTTACCAGCCTTTGGGGGCGAAACAATAAGACCACGTTGGCCCTTACCAATTGGTGCGATCAAATCGATCACACGTGTTGTAAGAACATTGGGTTCTGTCTCAAGGCGCAAACGCTCCTGAGGATAAAGCGGAGTTAACTTTCCGAACTCAACACGGTTGCGTGCTTCTTCAGGTGTCATTCCATTAACTGTTTCAAGAGTAATGAGTGCGTTGAACTTCTGCTTTGTTTCACCTTCACGAGGCTGGCGAACTTGGCCTGTTACAACATCTCCCTTGCGCAGACCGTTCTTTCGAACCTGCTGCAATGAAACATAAACATCGTTTGGTCCTGGTAGGTATCCAGCTGTGCGAATAAATGCGTAGCTTTCAAGAATATCGAGCAAGCCGCCTACTGGGACTAGAACATCATCTTCACCGATAACTGGCTCGCGCTCTTCGCGTGGAGCACGATCGCGGTTGCGATCACGATTTCGGTCGCGTCCACGACCACGGTCATTGCGATCAAAGCGCTCATTACGGCCACCACGGTCATTGTTTGTCTGTGGCACTGATGGTGAATCATCGCCATCATCATCTGAATCCTGTGCGTTATTGGCAGGCTTCGAATCCTTCTTACGGTTGTTACGTGCTTCGCGGCGTGCTTCGCGTTCAGCCTTGGCAGCTTCGCGGTTCTTTGCCTGCAAGTCAGCAATCGCTTCTACAAGTGCGTCCTTTTTCATCTTTGCTGCGCCATCGACACCCAGTTGTGTTGCAACTGTCTTTAACTTTGGAAGGGTCATGGCAGCAAGCTCTGGACTTTGTGAGCGAACTGGTTCAATTTCTGTTGTCATGAATATCTTTTCACTATTGGTTCTAGGGCTTAAATCCTAAAGAACCTGGGATTTTTGTTTTTTGATACATTTTTTTGGGACATTGTCTGATGTGTTACTGGCCGCTAGATGTGCCGTTCAGATGAGAGAAGGCTAGCAGGATAAGGCGCGAATTCGCAAAATTAAGTGGTGATGACGCTTACACCTGTGCGTGAAATGCCTAGTGGAATCATCTGGAACTTATCCCCGGCTGCACGCTCTAATTCGCCAGCTTCAGCGTCCCCGCCTGTGTGAAGAACTAACACTGTTGGACCAGCACCTGAAATAAAGGCTGCCACACCAGCTTTGCGAAGCTTCGTCATCAGAGCAAAACTGTTAGGCATCGCATCCTTGCGATAGGACTGATGTAAATAATCTTCTGTTGCACCTAGCAATAGATCTGGGCGATGTTGCAAGGCTTGAACAAGAACAGCAACATTGCTTGAGTTCTTAACCGCGTCAGAATGTGGAATTGTTTCCGGCAACATCTTGCGGGCCTTTGATGTCGAAAGCTCTGTTGAGGGAACAAATGCCAATGCGCCAATACGAGGATCAACTTCAAAGTTTAAGGATTGTGCAACAACATGGCCGCGTTGGGATTCCTGCCATGCCAGGTTTGCGCCACCGAAAATAGCCGCAGAAACATTATCTGGGTGGCCCTCCATTTCATTAGCAATATTTAACATATCTTCGTTGGACATGCGTTCATTGCCACCAAGAACAAGTGCTCGTGAAAGTGCTAAGCCACCAACTATTGCCGCCGCAGATGAACCTAGACCACGGCCATGAGGAATAACATTTAATTGACGCAATGCAATTCCGCGTGGGCGACCACCTAAGAAATCAAAACCCTTGTGCATTGCTTTAATTACTAAATTCTTATCTGATGTCACAACACTTTCCGATCCTTCGCCAGTCACATCAATATCAACACCTGGCTCATCCATGATTTGTGCCATGTAACGATCATGCATGTTCAGTGCTAATCCAAGGCAGTCAAAACCAGGTCCTAAGTTCGCACTCGATGCGGGAACTTGAACCTGAACAGGTTGTGCCTTATATGTTGGCTTCATGTTTCTTACGCAAGTCCCAATGCTTTAGCTGCAATCTTTGCGTTAACAGGAACTACTACCGGCTTCTTTGCTGCCTCTAGCGCATAAGGAATATCTTTGAGGCCATGTCCAGTAACAGTGATAACAATTGTCTTACCTTGCGGAAGCTTGCCAGCCTTTTTGTATTTAATCAGCCCGGCAAGACCAGCAGCAGATGATGGCTCCACAAAGATTCCTTCTTTAGCTGCAATTAAGCGGTAGGCACTCAGGATTTCGCGGTCAGTTACAGAGTCAATTACTCCTCCTGATGTGTCGCGGGCTTCGATTGCTTGCTGCCAAGAAGCAGGGTTACCAATGCGAATTGCAGTTGCAATTGTCTCTGGGTTTTTAACAATCTTGCCCTTAACAATAGGAGCAGCACCTGCTGCTTGGAATCCATACATCATCGGCAGTTTTGTTGAAAGGCCATCCTTGTTGTATTCCTTATAACCCTTCCAATATGCAGTGATGTTTCCTGCATTACCCACTGGAAGAGCGTGAATATCTGGTGCATCACCCAGCATGTCCACAACTTCAAAACTTGCAGTCTTTTGTCCTTCAATTCGGTATGGATTAACCGAGTTAACAAGTGCGACTGGATAATTTTCTGACAGCTCTTTAGCAAGCATTAGACAATCATCAAAGTTGCCATTGACCTGCAAAATTGTTGAATCATGAATTACAGCTTGTGCAAGTTTTCCCATTGCGATTTTGCCCTTAGGAATCAAAACCGCTGGACGCATGCCAGCTTTAACGGCATAGGCGGCGGCAGATGCTGATGTGTTTCCTGTTGATGCGCAGATGACAGCCTTTGCACCATCTTCTGCTGCTTTTGAAATCGCCATTGTCATTCCGCGATCTTTAAAAGAACCTGTTGGGTTTAGGCCTTCATACTTAATCCACACATTATTTCCCAATAGCTCTGAAAGATTGCATGCATAAATAAGTGGAGTGCCACCTTCGCGCAAGGAAACGATTGGAGTTTTTGCACTCACAGGAAGTCGGTGACGATACTCCTCAATAACTCCGCGCCATTGGTGGGCTCCGCTATCTTTTTTTGAAAAAAGGCCCATTAGACAGGTGCTCCTTCAACGCGAATGACGCTTTCGACTTTGCTGACAATATCCATCTTCTTCAATTTTTCTACGCAAGCATCTAGTGCATCTTCTGTCGCTGCATGTGTGACAACAATTAACTCAGCATCTGCGCCTAAACCTGATTGGCGAACAGTTTGAATAGAAACGCTTTCACTTGCAAATGTTTGCGCAATCGCAGCTAAAACACCTGATTTATCAGCAACATGTAGTCGCACAAAGAATTGAGATTTCACAGCGCCAATAGGGGCGATATCAAGGTCTGCGTAATCTGATTCACCATATCCAACAGTTGAATAAGCGGCGTGACGGGCAACAGCTACTAAATCTCCAAGGATTGCTGATGCCGTTGGCGCGCCACCTGCTCCGCGACCATAGAACATCAGCTGGCCAGCAGCTTCAGATTCCACATAAATAGCATTGAAGGCATTACGAACAGATGCCAAAGGGTGTGCCAACGGCAAAATCACAGGGTGCACACGAACTGAAATTTCATCTTTAACCGTTAGCTCAGCTATTGCTAGTAACTTGATCACACTGTTCATTGACTTTGCAGCGATGACATCCTCAGATGAAATATGAGAAATTCCTTCGCAATACACCTCATCGATTACAACAGTGCTGTGAAATGCAAGGCTAGCAAGTAGGGCTGCCTTTGCTGCTGCATCATGTCCTTCAATATCGGCAGTTGGATCTGCTTCGGCATAACCAAGTGTTTGTGCCTCTTTGAGAACTTCATCAAAGGCGCGGCCTTCTTCATGCATCTTTGTCAGAATATAGTTTGTTGTTCCGTTAACGATTCCCATCACGCGAGTGATTTGATCACCAGCTAATGATTCACGCATTGATCGGATAATTGGAATTGCACCTGCCACTGCTGCTTCGTAATATAAATCAACACCAGCAGCATCTGCTGCATTAAAAAGTTCATGCCCATGAGTTGCAAGCAAAGCTTTATTAGCAGTAATTACAGATTTACCATTTTTGATGGCTTCTAGAATCAAAGATTTAGCAGGTTCGATTCCACCCATCACTTCAATAATGATGTTGATGCTTGGATCTGAAACAATTGATTGCAGATCAGTTGTAATCAGTGATGAATTAACACCTTCACGAGCACCTGCTGTGCGAACACCAACCTTGCTTAACTTAAGTAGCGCACCTGAGCGTTCTGAGAGCTCTTGCTCATCATCTTGAAGCAGGCGGGCAACCTGGCTGCCGACAACGCCGCAGCCGAGCATTCCAATTGTGATTGTTTTGACGCCCGAGTTCATGGCGCCATTCTTTCATAGATGACTAGATCGGCGTTAAATATCGAGCCCGAGCAGATCAGCTTCAGTCTCTCGGCGCACAATTACACGAGCTTTTCCATCTTTTACTGCAACAACTGGTGGTCTTGGCACATGGTTGTAGTTGCTAGCCATGCTGCGTCCATATGCACCTGTTGCCGGCACAGCCAATAAATCTCCTGGCACGATGTCATCAGGCAAATCAATCTCACGAATAACAATATCCCCGGTTTCGCAGTGCTTTCCGACTAAACGGCTAGAAACATGTGGCGCAGTGCTGGTGCGATTGGCCAAGATCGTTGTGTATTCGGCGCTGTAAAGAGATGGACGGATGTTGTCACTCATTCCACCATCAATTGAAATATAGCGACGATGTGATCCATTTTCTAAGGTCACATCTTTTACTGTGCCAACTTCATACAAGGTAAACATCGTTGGCCCAACAATTGCTCGCCCTGGTTCAATTGAAACTCGTGGAATCTGCAAATTGCGTGCTGCGCAATTCTTTGTAACAGCTGCAGCAAGTGCGTTCATGGCATCGCTTGGATTTACTGTTACATCTCCTGGCAAGTATGCAATCCCGTATCCCCCACCAAGATCTAACTCAGGTAATTCACTCTTGAATTCATCACGATATTGGGCGAGCAAAGAGATCAGTCTCTCTGACAAAATCTCAAAGGATTTGTAGCCAAAGATCTGTGAACCAATGTGTGCATGAATCCCACGAAGCTCAAGGTTTGCATGAGTGCGAACGGCATTAATTGCAGCCCATGCCGCGCCACTTGCAATGGAAAAGCCAAACTTCACATCTTCATGTGCTGTGGCAATTGATTCGTGGGTGTGGGCTTGGATACCTGGTGTTATGCGCAGTAGAACGCGCTGAACCTTGCCGGCTTTTTGAGCCGCAACTGCCACACGTTCAATTTCATAGAGTGAGTCAATAACAATTGATTCAACTCCAACTGAAATAGCTTTTTCAATCTCGCCCAAAGATTTATTGTTTCCGTGTACTTCAATCTTTGATGGATCAATTGAACCGGCAAGGGCAACTGCCATTTCTCCGCCTGTGCTGACATCGATACCAATGCCAATATCCTTGATCCAGCGCGCAACTTCAGTGCAAATAAATGCCTTTGATGCATAATAAACAGTGCCAGCATTTGCGCCGAATGCATCCTTGAGAGCTTTATCCCAAGCAAGTGCACGTTCACGAAAATCTGCCTCATCAATGAAAAAAGTGGGTGTTCCAAAATCTTTAGCAAGTGTCTTTGCAGTTATTCCTGCAATGGAAAGTTCAGCACCAGTTGTGACAGAAGATGACCACATGAGTTACATCCTCTCCGGTGCACTAACGCCTAGAAGATCTAGCCCGTTATGAACTACCTGCTTTGTTGCAGTACATAGTAATAAACGTGCGGTGTGTAGCGCAGATAATTGTTCATCTCCCATGGGAAGAACACGGCAATCGTTATAGAAGCCGTGATACGTGCCAGCAAGTTCTTCGAGGTAACGGGCAATTCTGTGTGGTTCGCGAAATTCTGCCGCACTAGCCACAACACGTGGGAA
>JBILAD010000065.1:0-6453 GCA_044354355.1 Candidatus Planktophila sp.
CAGCATATGAATTTGTTAAGGACACAGTTGCTAAGGGTGGCCATGTTTTGTTCGTTGGAACAAAGAAGCAAGCACATATGCCAATCATCAACCACGCTGCACGTGTTGGCATGCCAACAGTGACAGAGCGTTGGTTGGGCGGAATGCTTACTAACTTCCCAACTGTTTACAAGCGTATTCAGCGCCTGAAGGAGCTAGAAGCTCTGGAAGAGAAGAACGATCTGCTTCTAACAAAGAAGGAACTTCTTGTTCTTCGTCGCGAACGCGAAAAACTATTTAAGAACCTAGACGGTATTCGTCACATGACTAAGTTGCCTTCAGCAATTTGGGTTGTTGACACAAAGAAAGAGCACCTTGCTGTGCAGGAAGCTAAGAAGCTTGGCATCCCTGTTATCGCAATCTTGGATACAAACTGCGATCCAGATGAGGTTGATTACAAGATTCCTGGTAACGATGATGCAATCCGTTCAATCGACTTGCTCACACGCGTAATCACAGATGCAATTGCTGCGGGCCTACAGGCACGTTCTGCAAATGTGAAGGCTGAAGCAAAGAGCGATGCACCAGCAGAAGTTGCTGCGGGCGAGCCTTTAGCTGACTGGGAGAATGAAATTCTTGCTGGAACTCCAGCAGAGACACCAGTTGTTGCAACAGAAGAAGCGGGTGCATGAATTGGCTAACTACACAGCTGAAGATGTAAAGAAGCTTCGCGAAGCAACTGCAGCAGGAATGCTGGATTGCAAGAAGGCACTTGATGAAGCAGATGGTGATTACAGCAAAGCACTTGATCTCATCCGCGTTAAGGGACTTAAAGGCGTTACAAAGCGCGAAGGTCGCCTTACATCAAATGGCGCAGTTGTTGCAAAGGTCGAGGGCAACCTTGGCGTGATGCTAGAACTGAACTGCGAAACAGATTTCGTTGCAAAGGGCGAGCGTTTCGTTGCACTTGCAGATGAGCTTCTTGCACATCTGCAAAATGCACAGTCTGATTCAGTGGAATCATTCTTGGCATCAACAATGGCTAACGGCAGCACTGTTCAATCAACAGTTGATGATGCAAATGCAACATTGGGCGAGAAGATTGAAGTTCGTCGAATTGCTGTTATCAAGGATTCACCAGTTGGAATTTATCTGCACCGCACAAGCCCAGATCTACCACCTCAGGTTGGTGTGTTGGTTGAGCTTGTTAAGGATGCAGCTGAAGTTGGCAAGGACATCGCACAGCACATTGCAGCATTTGCTCCGCAGTTTGTTAATCGCGAACAAGTACCTGCTGACTTGATCGAAAACGAGCGCCGTATTGCAGAAGAGACAGCGCGCGAAGAGGGCAAGCCTGAGGCTGCTCTTTCAAAGATCATCGAAGGCCGAGTGGCTGGCTTTGTTAAGGAAGTTTCCTTGATCGAGCAGTCATTTGCTAAGGATGCTAAAAAGACTGTTAAGCAGATCCTTGATGAGGCGGGAACAGCTGTTAAGGCTTTCCATCGCTTCCGCGTGGGTCAATAAGGAGTAGGTCTGATCGCTTAGACTTACGTTCTACTACAGACAATTAGATTAAGGAGCACTCATGCCCGGTACAAGAGGTACGTATCGGAGAGTGCTCCTTAAACTTTCTGGAGAAGTTTTTGGTGGGGCTAAAGGCATCGGTGTTGATCCTGATGTCGTTCAAGATATTGCAAAGCAAATCGCAGATGTTGCTCGCAGCGGTGTGCAGGTAGCAATTGTTGTTGGTGGCGGTAATTACTTCCGCGGAGCCGAACTCTCACAGCGCGGAATGGATCGCTCTCGCGCTGACTACATGGGAATGCTTGGAACAGTAATGAACTGTTTAGCACTTCAGGATTTTCTAGAAAAAGAGGGTGTTCAAACCCGCGTTCAAACAGCGATCACGATGGGTCAGGTTGCAGAGCCATACATTCCATTGCGCGCTATTCGCCATCTTGAAAAAGGTCGCGTAGTAATTTTTGGTGCTGGTGCCGGAATGCCATTCTTTACAACAGACACAGTCTCTGCTCAGCGCGCACTTGAAATTGGCGCAGAAGCACTACTGCTTGCAAAGAGCGGTGTTGATGGTGTTTACAGCGCAGATCCTAAGAAGGATCCAAAGGCCACAAAGTACGACACCATTACATATGATGAAGTTCTCTCAAAGTCATTAGCTGTAGCTGATGCAGCAGCATTTGCCTTATGTCGCGAGAACAAGTTGCCGATCGTAATATTTGATTTAATGGAAAATGGAAACATTGCACGCGCAGTTCGCGGAGAAACAATTGGAACTCTTGTCGCATAAGCGACAAGCTTGTAGTAAGAAGTAGTAAGAGGAGCAAGGACCATGGCAGATGTAGCAAGCGCACTCAAAGACGCTGAAACAAAGATGAATAAGGCAATTGAAGTTGCAAAAGATGACTTCGCCACTGTTCGCACAGGTCGCGCACACCCATCAATATTTAACAAGGTAATGGTTGATTACTACGGCACCTATACCGCTCTGTCACAACTTGCTTCGATTCAAGTTCCAGAAGCACGCATGGCACTTATTTCTCCGTTTGATAAAGGGGCTATGGCTTCTATTGAAAAGGCTATTCGTGAATCAGATTTAGGGGTAAATCCTGGCAATGACGGCGTAGTAATTCGAGTTAATTTCCCACAGTTAACTGAAGAGCGTCGCAAGGAGTTCATCAAGGTTGTTAAGGGTAAGGCTGAAGATTCAAAGATTTCGATGCGCAATATCCGTCGTGCAGCAAAAGAAGCGATGGAAAAGATGGAAAAAGATGGCGACATCGGCAAAGATGATTTAGCACGTGGTGAAAAAGAACTTGAAAAAGTAACCTCAGATCACGTTGCAAAAATTGATGACATGCTCAAGCACAAAGAGGTTGAACTCCTCGAGGTTTAAGGGGTTCACATATGTCTGATCTACATTCGATAAACGAGGCAATCAATAAGAAGGCAGGGCGAAAGCTGCTGCCTTCAATTGTCGTCGGTTTGTCATTGATCGGACTAGTTTGGTTTACCTTGTCATACCAGCGTGAATTGTTTGCAATCGTGGTTGCAATCGCCGTAATTTTGGGATTGCGAGAAATAGTTCGTGCTTTTGCTGCGCGCTCAATCAATATTTCTTTTAATGCTCTCACCATTGCCGCAATTGGATCGGCCTATGCCGCATGGAATGGTGGGGTTGGGGGATTAGCTGTTGCTACTGCCATTGCCATCCCACTTCTGCTTATTCGTGCTTTATTGCAAGGCCCTGAAGGATTTGTAGCAAAAGCTACGGCAACTACCTTTTCTCTTTTGTATTTACCGTTTTTGGCTGGCTTTTTGATTCTGCTTGCAATACCAAGCACTGGCTTTCAGCGTGTGATGACATTTATGGTTTTGGTGGGATGCAATGACACCTTTGGATACATCGTCGGTGTTTTATTTGGAAAGCATCCATTAGTTCCAACGATTTCTCCCAAGAAGACTTGGGAAGGGTTGATTGGCTCAATCATCTTTACAGTTCTAGGCGGATGTTTAGCCTTTAACTACATCATGGATATGCATTGGTGGCTAGGAATCATTGTTGGCCTCATGATTGTCTTTACTGCAACATGTGGTGATTTGATTGAAAGTGCGATGAAGCGGGACATGAGTCTTAAAGATATGGGAACTCTATTGCCAGGCCATGGTGGGATGTTAGATCGCCTAGATTCAGTAGTTTTATCCGCACCTGCCATGTGGTTGGCACTTGAATTAATTAAGCATTTCTTATGAGCGGGCAAATTCCAGAAGTAAAACTTGTTTTTGATGAGCCAGTTCAGCGCAAGAAGGCACCTAAGCATCTAGCGGATTTTTCACCTGCAGAACGTAAAGTTTTTGCAAAGGAGCTTGGTTTTGAGGCATATAGAGCTACGCAAGTAGCAACTCATTACTTTAGTCACCTTTCAAGTAATCCAGAGGAGTGGACAGATATCCCTGCGGCAGAGCGCCAAGTAATTGCAGATGCGCTGACGCCACCAATGATCAAGTTAGTGACCACTCGCACAACAGATAACGGTATGACTAGAAAAGATTTGTGGAAGTTACATGATGGAGTTCTTGTCGAGAGCGTTTTGATGCGTTACACCGACCGCGTAACGGTCTGTATTTCTTCGCAAGCAGGCTGTGGCATGAATTGTCCGTTTTGCGCAACAGGCCAAGCTGGTCTTACTCGAAACTTATCTGCAGGTGAGATAACAGATCAGATTGTTGCCGCTGCCAGAGCATGTGCCAATGGTGAACTGCCAGGTGGACCAACACGGCTTTCAAATATTGTTTTTATGGGAATGGGCGAGCCATTAGCTAACTACAACGCTGTTGTGCGCACCTTGCGCAACATAACTGATCCAAATCCAGATGGGCTTGGAATTTCTGCTCGTTCAGTGGTTGTTTCAACAGTTGGTCTAGTTAACGGCATAGAAAAACTGATGGATGAGGGCATTAACTGCACATTAGCTGTTTCTCTTCACACACCTGATGATGAACTTCGGGATTCACTTGTCCCTATCAATAATCGATATAACATCCGAGAAGTTTTGGCGGCGGCAGATGCCTATGAAAAGAAAACTGGACGTCGCTACTCCATTGAATACGCACTGATTCGGGACATTAATGATCAATCCTGGAGATCAGATTTATTGGGGCGCTTACTTAAAAACCGTAATGCACACGTTAACTTGATTCCCCTGAATCCAACTCCTGGATCCAAGTGGACAGCCTCTCGTAGAGAAGATGAAGCAGAGTTTGTTCGCATCCTTGAAAGTTATGGTGTTCCGGTAACTGTTCGTGATACCCGAGGCCGTGAAATTGACGGGGCCTGCGGGCAGTTGGCAGCGGCTGAGAAAGCGACGCCTACTAGTTAGATTTACCAGTAATTGCTAGGCTCGGGCACATGAAAAAGCTCAGTAACTTTGTTAATGGTAAGTCTGTAGATTCAACATCAGGTGAAACCACAACCCTTGTAAATCCAGCGACAGGTCAACCTTTTGCGACCGCTCCTAATTCAAATGCTGCAGATATCGATGCAGCATTTAAGGCGGCAAGTGATGCATTTGAAGGTTGGCGCGATTCAACACCATCTCAGCGCCAACGTGCGCTGCTAAAGATCGCCGATGCCATTGAAGAGCGTGCTGAAGAGATTATTGCTATCGAGTGTGAAAATACAGGTAAGCCAATTTCACTGACAACATCAGAAGAAGTTCCACCGATGGTTGATCAGATTCGTTTCTTTGCAGGTGCCGCCAGAAATCTCGAAGGAAAATCTGCTGGCGAATACATGCCTGGCATGACCTCGATGATTCGCCGCGAACCCATCGGCGTTATTGGTCAGGTAACACCATGGAACTATCCAATGATGATGGCGGTATGGAAGTGGGCACCGGCAATTGCTGCAGGTAACACTGTTGTGCTTAAGCCAAGTGACACAACACCTGCATCAACTGTGTGGATGGCTAAGGTGATGGCGGAGTTTTTACCTGCAGGAGTTTTCAATGTTGTGTGTGGCGAGCGCGAGACAGGTGCAACACTTGTTAATCACCAGCGCCCTGACATGGTTGCAATCACTGGATCAGTTGCTGCTGGAATTAAGGTGGCAGAATCTGCTGCCAAGCAGTTAAAGCGCGTGCACTTAGAGCTAGGTGGCAAAGCGCCGGTTGTAGTTTTTGCAGATGCAGATTTAGCAGCAGCGGCAGAAGCAATTGCAGTTGCTGGTTACTTCAACGCTGGACAAGATTGCACAGCAGCAACTCGTGTGATTGTTCAAGACTCTGTTTATGATCAATTTGTCGCACTCATTACCGAGCAGGCTAAGCAGGTAGCCATCGGTGCACCGGCTGATGAAGATGTTTTCCTTGGGCCAGTTAATAATGCGAACCAGCTCGCACGAATCTCAGATCTACTCTCTAGAGTCCCAGCCCATGCCCAGGTTATGACGGGTGGAAGCGCCCTTGATCGTCCAGGTTTCTTCTTCCCAGCAACAGTGATCGCCGGGCTCCATCAGAGTGATGAGCTGATTCAGAAAGAGATCTTTGGGCCGGTTATTACCGTTCAAAAGTTCACCGATGAGGCTCAAGCCGTGGCTATGGCCAACGGGGTGGAGTATGGATTGGCCTCAAGTGTGTGGACTACCAACCATGGCACCGCGATGCGCATGGCCAAGGCCTTTGACTTTGGCTGCGTCTGGATCAATACCCACATTCCAATTGTTGCTGAGATGCCACATGGTGGTTTCAAGCGCTCGGGATATGGCAAAGATCTCTCAGCATATGGCTTCGAGGATTACACGCGAATTAAGCATGTAATGAGTAATCTGGGGGCGTAGTATTTCCCCCTGTTCGGCCCTTATCTATCAACCCACAACCCACAGAAAGCTTGAGGCTCGGTAATCCGACAACTAGCTTGTGCTTAACCCTTAAGGAGTAAATCAGTATGTCAAAAGAA
>JBILAD010000066.1:0-6440 GCA_044354355.1 Candidatus Planktophila sp.
ACCAGGTGCCGGGATCATGGAGCAAGGGTAGTGCTTTAACCTTACTTATTGTGAGCACAGCATTAGGCGCCGCAGGAGAGTTAGCGATCCGTTCATTAATTGAGCGAGCACCGCTAGCCAGCTCCTTAGCCCAAGCCTTTAAGGCCAAGGGGTTTACTTTGGCCTTGGTTGGCGGACCTGTGCGCGATGCAATTCTTGGGCGTCTTGGAAATGATTTAGATTTCACAACAAATGCTCATCCATTAGAAACTAAAAAGATTTTACAAGAGTGGGCAGAAAATATTTGGGACACAGGAATTGCATTTGGAACAGTTGCAGGAAAACGTGGTGACACAACTGTTGAAGTAACAACATATCGCACTGAAAGTTATGATCCAGATTCTCGCAAACCAGAAGTTGAATACGGCGAATCAATCCATGGTGATTTATCACGCCGTGATTTCACTGTTAACTCAATGGCACTTGAGTTAACTGGAGAAAGACCAGAGTTCATCGATCCATTTAATGGTTTGCAAGATTTAGCAGCCAAAATTTTGCGCACACCTGGCAAACCCGGTGATTCTTTTAACGACGATCCATTACGAATGATGCGTGCTGCCCGTTTTGCATCACAACTAGGATTTGAAATAGCACCTGAAGTTGTTGAATCAATGAAAGATTTAGCCCATCGAATCAGTATTATTTCTGCCGAACGTGTTCGGGATGAGTTTACAAAAATGTTGATGTCGCCAAATCCGCGCACTGGAATAACAATCTTGGTTGACACAGGTCTTGCAGATTTAGTTCTGCCGGAAATTCCAAAACTGCGTCTTGAAGTCGATGAGCACCATCACCACAAGGATGTCTATGAACACTCCATCACAGTCTTGGAACAAGCAATCGAACACGAAGATCGATTAGGTGGTCCAAATCTTGTGATCCGACTAGCAGCACTGTTGCACGACATTGGGAAACCAAAGACCCGTGCCTTTATTGAAGGAGGCGGTGTTTCTTTCCACCACCACGAAGTTGTTGGTGCACGTCTTGCGAAGAAGCGTTTAGAAGCGTTGCGCTTTGATAATGACACGATCGATGCGGTGGAGCTATTAACAACATTGCACCTTCGTTTTCATGGGTATGGCGAGGGCGAATGGACTGATTCTGCTGTGCGCCGTTATGTGCGAGATGCTGGTGAATTCATTACACATTTGCATGTTTTAACCCGTGCCGACTGCACAACCCGCAATAAAACAAAGGCTGCTCGTCTTGCCGCAACATATGATTCTTTAGAAGCTCGCATCGAAGTTTTGATGGAGCAAGAAGAGTTGCTAAAAATTCGCCCTGATTTAGATGGTGCGCAAGTTATGCAGCTACTTAATTTGAAACCTTCACGTGAAGTTGGTCAAGCTATGGATTTCTTGCTCGAGCTACGTCTAGAACAAGGTCCCATTGGCGAGGAAGCTGCTACAAAAGCACTTCTTGAATGGTGGGCTAGTAGGTAGCCTTAAATCTATTGGGGCGTAACACAACTAGTGCAACCGTTAAATAAGCCCCAGACACACACAAAGGAACGATTGCTGAAACTCCAGATGCTGGAAGTAGAAGTGCTGCAATTAATCCACCACTAACAATTGCAGCGTTAACAACAACATCATAAACAGCAAATACCCGACCACGGTAGTAATCATCGATCTTTGATTGAACTAAAGCATCATTTGTAACTTTGATGTTCTGCCCAAAAAATGCTATTAGAAATGCTGTTACGGACAACCCAACAGGACTCTGGGATATTGCCAAAATCAAAGGCGAAGCAGCACTGGCAAGCATTGCAAACTTAATCCAACGATGTCTTCCGACTTTTCTCACACCGTAAGGTGCAAGAAATGCCCCAAGAAAAACACCGACACCAGCAATAGTCAGTGCTATTCCAAAACCTGCTAATCCTTTTTCAGGCTCACTTGGATCATTAAATGTATTGCGCTCTAATAACAAGGCGGTCAAGGTAAGTGCGGTTAAACCGCCGCGATGAACTGCAGTTGCAACAATTCCCCGTGCTGCATCGATGTGTGTTCGAAGGAAGGCCACACCCTCACGCATTTCAGTAAACCCTTGTGAGAAAGAAGCTGAGTTGCGTTCATGAGTTCCAGGTCCAATTTCAAACTTAAACAATCGGGTTGTTAGCAAAGCCGCCATGAAATAACCACCAGCCGCAAGGGTAATTAGCAAGGCATCTGCGTGATTTGCGATGGCGGCACCATCTACTAATGCGCGAACACCAACACCAATTCCACCGCCAATAACCACAAGAACAGATCCACCGGTTACAGCAATTGCATTTGCTGTAATCAAAGATTTTGTATCAACCAGTAATGGCAGACCTGCAGATAGCGCAGCAAGAATGAGTCTGTTAATTCCGAAAGCAACTAAGACGACAACAGTTAAAGCAACACCTGTAGTTCCACTAAAAACAAGAAGAGCAACAAGTAACAAATTGGCACTTCTGGCTAGGTTTGAGTAAAAAAGTGCGCGCTGTCTTGAAACACGATCCAAGATTGTTCCAACAAAAGGACCAACTATTGAATAAGGCAATAACACAACAGCAAAACCAACTGCAGCACTTAATGCATTTGCTTGGCGCTCTGGTGAAAACAAAACAAATGAAGCAAGAGCACTTTGGAAGATGCCATCAGTTGCTTGTCCAGTCCAGCGAACAGCAAGGAGTCGAGAAAGCCGAGGATGGCGCATCAACCCAACAAAGCTCATAAGAAAGAGCGTAACCCTCAAAATGGGATTATTCTTCCCCTTAATGAAATCGCAACGAGGGTTCATCGATTATTCACTCGATAAGCGCGCCACTTTGATGGCTCTCTTTCGTGGTGTTGTTGATGCCTGCGACGCCGACCCATATTTGATGCGCGCTGCTAAGTGGCATGGCGACAAAGTTGCTCGCAACTGCCCGGTATGTAAAAAGGAGGAGCTCGTTGAATTGCGCTACACCTTCGGCGAGCAGCTAGGTCAATACTCAGGCCGCATTAAGACTCCCAAAGAGTTAATCGCGATGGAACGCGAGTTCGGTGAGTTCACCGTATACATCGTTGAAGTCTGCAAGAACTGTTCGTGGAATCACCTGTGTGCCTCATACATATTAGGAGATGGAGTTGAGCGAAAAGCCCCGCGCAAGGTTCGCACCTTGGAGGATGAGGATTACGCCAAGGGATAGCATTGGCAAATGGCCCGTAAACTACTGATTAGAGCCGCAGTCTTTCTAGGCGGTTTCGGTTTCATTGCTGGCTCAGTTTTATTTGCTCTTGCCTATTTCACCGTTGATATCCCCGATGCCAACGCATATGTAAATAGCCAATCAACAATTATTCAATATTCAAATGGCGAAGAGATCGGCAGAGTTGGAACACAAAATCGCCAGATCGTGCCTCTTGCAAAGATTCCACTTAATGTTCGCTATGCAGTATTAGCTGCAGAAGATCGTGGCTTTTACTCAAACAAAGCCTTTTCTGTAACAGGAATCTTGCGCGCAGTTGTTAACAACTTACGAGGTGGCGCACTGCAAGGTGGATCAACCATCACACAGCAATACGCCAAAACCGCCTTTTTAACTCCTAGCCGAACAATTCAGCGAAAGATTAAAGAACTTGTTATTGCAATCAAGTTAGAAAACCAACTTTCTAAAGATCAAATCTTTGAAAGCTACTTGAATACCATTTACTTTGGTCGTGGCTCTTATGGTGTTATGACCGCCTCACAGCAGTACTTCAATCGCAATGTGGATCAATTAACAAATTCACAAGCTGCAGTCATTGCATCTATTTTGCGCTCGCCAGGTTTGTATGACCCAGTCTTTAAAGAAGGCAACGCTGAGCGTTTAGCTAATCGCTTTGAATATGTGAAGAACAACATGATTGAAGCTGGCTGGCTTGATGAAAAAGATGCCGCCAAGATGAAATTGCCGGCAGTTGCACCGCGCGCAACCTCTGGCCAGCTAAGTGGTCCAAAGGGTCACATCATTGAAGCTGTGCAGAAAGAGTTGGCAAAACTTGGCTTTAGTCAGGATCAGCTACTAGTTGGTGGTCTAGTTATTAAGACAACTCTTGATCAAAAGGCGCAGCAATCTGCTGTTGATGCGGTCAACAAGTTCTATCCAGCCAAAGCTCCTGCAGATCTTCGAATTGGCTTAGTTGCAATTCGCCCTGGAACAGGCGAAGTCCTTGCAATGTATGGCGGGCGTGATTATTTAGAGCGTCAATTAAATGATGCAACGCAATCAATTGCTCAAGCTGGTTCAACCTTTAAGCCATTCGCAATTGTTTCGGCCTTAGAACAAGGAATCCCACTGACATCTATGTGGAATGGTGATTCCCCACAAACATTTGATGATGCCGGAAAGCCATATGAAGTTTTCAACTATGGCAATGAAGGTTGGGGACAAACCGATTTAATGAATGCAACCAGACATTCAATTAATACAATCTTTGTTCCACTTGGAATCAAAGTCGGACCAACAAATGTTGTCGATGTTGCACGCCGCGCAGGAATTCCAGAAAGCGTTGCGATGATGCCAACACCTTCAGTTGTCCTTGGCACATCAAGTCCCCATGTGATTGATGTTGCAAATGCTTATGCAACCTTTGCCGCTCAAGGAATTAAGTCAAAACCTTTCTTAGTTACTCAAGTCCTAGGGTCAAACAAGGGCGTGCTCTATGAAGCTACTCCTCAAACCCAAGAAGTATTTAGCAAAGAGGTTATGGCAGATTTAACCTATGCGCTTAAGGGAACAATCACTGGTGGAACAGGTGCTGCAGCACTTGCACTTGGACGACCTGCTGCAGGTAAAACTGGAACATCTCAGTCAAATGCATCAGCTTGGTTTAGTGCCTACACACCACAGATAGCAGCATCTGTTGCATTTTTCCGCGATAACGCAACTCAAACTCTTAACGGTATCGGTGGAATGACTTCACTTACCGGTGGTTCATTTCCGGCACGTATCTGGACACAGTTTATGAAGGGTGCACTCAAGGGCGAACCTGTCATGGATTTCCCGGCGCCATCAAATATCGGTGGACTTGAACCTATTGTTATGACCTCTGGTGGAAAGCAAAAACCAAAGCCGTAATGAAAGTTAGAACGCTTGTAGTTCTTGCCATATTTGCATCACTACTTTCCTTTGCAAAATTTAGCCACTGTGAAAACACTGGCTGGGCAACGCCAGGTCAATATATTCACGCTTGTTATAGCGATCTACCCGCCCTCTATGGAAGTCGCGGATTAGATAAGAATGCCTGGCCCTTCACAAGTGATGACAACAGTGTTGAGTACCCGGTTGTCACAGCAATGGTTATGTATGTAACTAGTTTTGTTGCCAACTCCCCTGTTTCATACTTCAATGTAAACATCTTCTTTCTAATTCTTTTGTTTGTTGCAACAGTTCTGCTGGTGCGAAAAATACGACCAGAGTTTGCGTACTTAGTACCTGTTGCTCCAGCAATGATTGCATCCCTCTATATCAATTGGGATCTGTGGGCAATTGCAACGATGATCCTTGCGATCTATTGGTTTGATCGAAAACAGTATCTGCACAGTTCCTTAGTCATGGGAGTTTCAATCTCAACAAAATTCTTACCAATATTTCTATTGATTCCAATCGCATTTATTTTGTGGCGAGATGCAAAAGTTAGAGAGCTTGTGAAATATGTGGCGGTTGTGGCAGGAACATGGATTGCAATTAATGTGCCATTTGCTCTCACCACTCCAACTGGTTGGTGGCGCTTTTATAAACTAAACCTTGAACGAGGCGCTGATTGGGGATCTTTTTGGTTAGCCTTACAACAATTAGGTTTCTCATTAACAAACCTTAATTATCTTTCAATCTTGTTACTTCTCATTGCACTGACAACTGTCGCGCTTTTGTTATTTGAATTGAAATACACACCAACACTTGCAACAGTTGCCTTTATTGTGTTGGCATCTGTAATGCTTGCTAGCAAGGTGTATTCACCGCAATATGTGCTGTGGTTGACACCATTAGCGGCCATTGCACTTACGAACAAAAAAGATTTGCACGCTTTTTGGTTATGGCAAGCAACTGAACTTATTTATCACGTTGCAATCTGGCAACACATCGCATCTGTTACTGGTGCCAAACTTGGCCTAGCCGCGACCCCCTATGCAGTCCTGACCCTGGTCCGAATCGGGGGGACGATCTACCTGATGGTGGTCCTGGCCAGACGGGCTCTACAGGCTCGAAATACGCACAGCAGGCTCCTCGATTTACTGTTTGAGGCTGGAAAGCCTTACCCTTAGCCCTCTTATTACCTATGGTTTTCCTTAGGTAGTAAGGAATTTAACCCTCCTGTCACGGAAATACCGTGGCCGTCTTAGTCCAGAGGAGGTCGGGTTAACACATGCGTCATTATGAACTTATGGTCATTCTTGATCCAGAACTA
>JBILAD010000067.1:0-6265 GCA_044354355.1 Candidatus Planktophila sp.
TCAAACAATTACAACTTCGAATGTCGCCTGAACTAAGCCAAACGACTTGGGTCAGTGGAGTTGTTGATGGGGGTGTTGAAGTATTGTCTTCGCGGCAAAACTTTGGAGTAGAGATCTATGGTGAAAATCGTTTAGCAACCCTGATTTACGCTGCTTTATTAGCAAGTGGAGTGACTAATACAAAATTTTCAATTGCATCCGATCGAGATGTAACTTTAATCGGCGATGGTGATTTGGGTACGGGTGTCTTAAGAATTAGCGATTTTGGCCTTAACTACAAATCACGTATCGAAGAATTAACAAGAGAGTGGTCTCTTTTTCCAACCGCCTCAAAAAATGTGAAAGGGACGGTTAACTCGCCAATTCCTGAAAGGAATGTGCGTGTGATAGTTGGCAGATATTCCCCGCAGCTGCAAGAACAGTTGATGAGGGACCGGATGGATCACCTTTTCGTAGGTAGTGTCTTTGGCGGAGCTGCATATGCAGGCCCGCTGGTGCAGCCGGGTAAGACCCCTTGTGCTCAATGCCTGGAAATGGGCAGGGCAGAACGTTATGGAATTACGCATTTGGTGCCTTTAGCTTCACACAACCGCGAGATTCCAGTTGCGATTTCCTATCAAATGGCGGGAACCATCGTGCAAGCGATTTTGCAGTTAATCGATACCGGCACATGCGAGCTTACGGGTGCGCAAATGTGCTTTGACTACACAACACCTGTCCAACAAGTGCCAGTCAGGTTTTCTCGCCACCCACAATGCCAGTGTCAATGGAATTGAAGTACTTATCCACATCCATAGATTCACTTTCGAGTTATACCAAGTCACTACGCAAAGTTATGTACCACTCAATCTCACTTTCTTAGGAGGAACTATGAACACAATTGCAGAACGTGCCATTGAAACTGAACTCAGGTTTCGTAACACACTTATCAAAGCCCATGATTCATTCTTTGCACGTTTAAAGGATGATCGTGGAGATGTTCCTGGATGGGTTCTTGTCGTGTTAATGACAACGGGATTAGTTACAGCCATTTGGACAATTGCAGCTCCGCGTCTAACTGCGATATTAAAAGACTCATTGGATTCTATGAATGGGATTCGTTGATCGCAGTGATGAAAGACATTGTGAAGCAAGCAAAGGTGAGGTCTCTCAAACATCTTCAAAGAGAAGATGGCAACGCTGAAAGTGCTCTGGTATTAATCCCGATGCTGATTCTTTTCTTGATAGGCGTGCAGTTGATAGTGGCGACCAATATTCGAAATGCTGAGATGGCTTTAGCTCAAGGAGAGGCCTCTGCTCGCGCTATTTCACATCAATACCAAACAAGTGATGAAGTACTTGAAATAGGTGGCCGAATAGAAAAGATTCAGGTTCTAATCACACACCGCACACAAACCCTCCCACAGTTAGTTCCTGGCCTAGTTGGGCTATTTGGAGGCAGCCCAGTTACTGATGTTGTTGGGATTGCGGTAATCGAGCCAAGTAATTCATAGGGGAAAGGGAGTAGTTATGAAATTTAAGGACAAGTTTTCCTCTGATTCCGGCAGTGCAATTGTTGAATTTGTTGCACTTGCAATTCCCTTGTTCATACCGATATTCATCTATTTGAATTACTTTTCAAGCGTTAGCGTGAATGAAGAGATTGCACGATCTATGGCCCGAGAGGTCCTTCGGGTTTATGTCATAAGCGAGGATGAATCAGCAGCACGCAATCTTTCAGGTGATGCCATGAATTTACTGGCGCAACAGTGGAAATTATCTAACTCTGAAATCGCGTCATTGCGAACCCAGATGGAGTGCACACACCTTCCATGTTTATCGGCAAACGGGCGAATCAAATTAACAATTTCATTTAACGATGAACAAACGGGTCGAGTCATCTCTGCAAGTGCACAAGAACATCTAAGTCCATGGCATTCATGAGGGTTCCAAGATTTCGCAACTTTTCTCAAAAGATGAAGGATGATTCAGGCTCTATTGCAGTAATTGTCATTGGCCTATTTGTTTTAACGGTTGCCTCACTCATGGTTATGACTGATGTTTCTACAGTGATTATTGCCAAGCGTTCATTAGCCCAAGCCACAGAGGCTGCTGCTCAAAGAGGGATCCATACTTTGGATAAGAGCAGTTACTACCAAGGCAAAGCAAATATATTCACAGTTCCATTGGCGGCTGCAACCCATCGGGCACATCCTATGATTCCAATCGATTGCAACAGAGGCGGATTTGAAGTCTTGCTAGAGCTAGGCTCATGGAGTAATGATGAAAGTGATTTAAAGTGGCATCAACTTAAAGGAATACAACTAGTTGATTATCAATGTGATGGACAATCCTTGGCTATTCAAACTCGATCAGAAGTTAATTTGCCCTTCAAAGTTCCATTTTCATCAATGGAATCAGTATTTTTGACGGCATCAGCCGGAACTATTAATCAGGTTCAAGAGGGCTTCTATGTATTCGGAATTCGCTTGCGATAGAGGGCATGGGTATCCTTGGTGCATGGCCGCACGCGAATATCATTTAGAGATAAATGCGGTTGATGCGACCCTGGTTTCTATTGAAAAGGTCTTGGATCTGCCAAAGCTTCGGATGCAAGCCGATGAATTAGAAGTTGAAGCTGGAGTTCCTAATCTTTGGGACGACCCAGAGGCTGCGCAAAAGATCACCAGCCGTTTGTCCCGCGTGCAATCTGTGATTGCTAAGTTATCTGGACTGCGACAAAGAGTCGAAGATCTATCTATTTTGTTTGAGTTAGCTGCCGGCGAGCCAGGTGGAATCCAAGATGCCGAAAATGAACTTGATGCCGTTAAGAAATCTGTTAGCGAACTTGAAGTACAAACATTACTAAATGGTGAATACGACGATCGTGATGCTTTGATAACCATTCGTTCAGAAGCTGGTGGAGTAGAAGCTGCAGACTGGGCTGAGATGATCATGCGCATGTATTTGCGTTACTGCGAGCGTCACAACTTCACCGTCAATGTCCTTGAAACTTCATATGCAGAAGAAGCGGGAATCAAATCAACTACCTTTAAAGTTTCTGCTCCCTATGCATACGGAACTTTGTCGGTGGAGCAAGGAACACACCGTTTAGTTCGTATTTCACCCTTTGATAGTCAAAGCCGTCGTCACACTTCTTTTGCAGGTGTTGAAGTTGTTCCAGTTGTTGAGCAAAGTGATCACATTGAAATTGATGAAAAAGACATTCGTGTTGATGTCTATCGCTCATCAGGTCCTGGTGGACAAGGAGTTAACACAACAGACTCTGCCGTTCGCTTAACTCATATTGCAACAGGAATTGTTGTCTCATGTCAGAATGAACGCTCACAAATCCAAAACAAGGCAACGGCAATGGCGGTTTTGCAATCCAAGCTATTAGAACGCCGACGCCAAGAAGAGCAGGCAAAGATCAATGCATTGAAGGGTGACAACTCAGGTTCATGGGGCAATCAAATGCGCTCATATGTTCTTGCGCCTTATCAAATGGTTAAGGATTTACGCACCGACTATGAAACTGGAAACACATCAGCTGTGTTAAATGGTGAAATCGATGAATTCATCGAGGCTGGAATTCGCTGGCGTCGTAGTTCTTAATTCCTGAGAATCTGCAGGATTCGATAAATCTCACATTTTTCTCACGCTTAAAGCCCCCTCACATCCAACGATTTCCGTCTGCCTTCCATAAACTAAGCGCAGGTCGAAGGTGGTTCCCCGAAATTCCACCCCGCAGATGCAATGGGAGATTTAATGATTCGCTTTGAAAATGTCACCAAGATTTACTCAGGTCAAGAGCGCCCAGCCCTTGATTCTGTAAACCTCGAGATTGTCAAAGGTGAGTTCGTCTTCCTTGTTGGACTTTCAGGTTCAGGTAAATCAACATTCTTGCGTTTAGTGCTTCGTGAAGAGCGTCCAACATCTGGATCAATCCATGTGGCTGGAAAAGATTTAGGAACATTGTCAAACCACAAGGTTCCAGAGCTTCGCCGCTCTGTTGGAACTGTTTTCCAAGATTTCCGTTTACTTCCAAATAAGACCATTACTGAAAACGTTGCCTTTACATTGCACGTTCTTGGATATTCACAAAAGGAAATTAACCGCGAAGTTCCAGAAGTTCTAGAGCTAGTTGGGTTGGAAGATAAGGGCGATCGTTTGCCTTCAGAGATTTCAGGTGGTGAGCAACAGCGCGTGGCGATTGCTCGTGCATACGTGAGTCGCCCACCAATTTTGATTGCAGATGAGCCAACAGGAAACCTTGATCCAGCAACATCTGTTGGAATTATGAAGTTGCTTGACCGCATTAACCGCGAGGGCACAACAGTTTTGATGGCAACACATGATGCTGGCATTGTTGATCAAATGCGTAAGCGCGTTATTGAACTAGATTCAGGAAATGTAATCCGCGATCAGGTTCGTGGCGTTTATGGGTACACGGGTTAAGGACGGGACAACAAATGCGCGCAAGATTTCTTCTCAGTGAAGTTCGGATTGGACTTCGTCGTAACTTAACCATGACCTTTGCAGTTGTTGTCACAACAGCAATTTCATTGTCACTGCTTGGTATAGGCCTTCTTTCAAATGCCCAGGTGGGTGCGATGAAGGATTATTGGTATGACAAGATTGAAGTCTCAGTTTTCTTGTGTGGAAATCTTTCAGATTCTCCCTCATGCGTAAATGGAGTTGTCACTGCTGGTCAACGCTTAACTATTCAACAAGACCTCCAAGAGATGAGCGTTGTTGATAGCGTCTTCTACGAATCACAATCTGAAGCATTCACACGTTTCCAAGAGCGCTTTAAGGATTCGGCCATTGCACAAAATGTAACTGCAGATCAGTTGCCAGAATCATTTAGAGTCAAGTTGAAGGATCCAACCCAATTTTCAGTAATAGTTAGCGCCTTTAGTGGTCGACCTGGCGTTGATGTGGTTCAAGATCAGCGCACAATCCTTGAGAAGTTCTTTAAGCTACTTGGAGTGCTTCGAAATGGTGCCTTAGTAGTTGGTTTGGCATCGGTATTGACGGCCGCGTTATTGATTTCAAATACTTTACGTATTGCCGCATTTAACCGTCGACGCGAAACTGGCGTGATGAAACTAGTGGGTGCATCTTCTTGGTCAATTCAGCTTCCATTCTTACTTGAGGGTGTCATCTCAGCAATTATTGGTTGGGGACTTGCCACAGGATTACTTGCCGGATTAAAGACAGTTATCGATTCCAACGTTGCTCCACTTCTTACCTTCACCAAGTTCTTTGGTTGGGGAGAGGTCTGGGTTGCATCGGGATATTTGTTGGCCACAGGCTTGGTTGTTTCAATCCTGGCTTCAGTAATCACCCTTCGCCGTTATCTAAAGGTCTAATTCGCACCCACTTGGCGGCTCTCATTGGTAGGTAGTGAGAGAATTGAGCCCTGCAATCCAACATGTGGATGCAATGAAGTAAGGGTGGTGATGCGGCATGGTTAAAGAGGTAGGCCGCAAGGTCATAGCCCAAAATAAGAAAGCACGTCACGATTATGCAATCGCTGATGTGATTGAGTGCGGAATGGTGCTTACTGGTACTGAAGTTAAATCACTTCGTGCTGGCCGCGCATCGCTGATCGATGGCTTCGCGATGGTCAATGATGGTGAATTGTGGTTGATGGGAATTCATATTCCTGAATACACCGAGGGCACATGGACCAATCACACCCCGCGACGAGATCGCAAACTTCTTGTTCACAAACAAGAGCTAAATAAACTCATTGGAAAGTTAAAGGATTCAGGAACAACTCTTATTCCTTTGCAGCTCTACTTTAAGGATGGAAAAGCCAAGGTTGAAATTGCCGTTGCCAAGGGCAAGAAAGCCCATGACAAGCGTGAGGCGATAAAGGAACGTGAGGCTGATCGCGAAGTTTCACGGGTTGTCTCGCGTACTTTGAGCGGAAAAGCTAGTCGAGCCGCATCAAAATACGAGGATTAACACCTTCTTGCATTCCTGATTTACACTTATCTCACCGCTGCTTCGATACCTCAATTTTTGAGGCAACGTTGCGACGGCGCAGAAAGTTGACAATTAAATAGGGGATAAGAAATACGTTTCTTTTTCTCCAAGTTCTAAGTGTGAAAGCACTTTAAATCTTGGGGGTGAACGGTCTCGACTTTGGATGTTGAGTCAGGGGAAGCGGGCCGAGGAAGCCGGAATGATCTCGTAAACCAATAATCCGTGCAAAAAATAACTGCAGACCTTAAAAAGTCTGAATTCTCACTAGCTGCATAAGCTACTGTGATTC
>JBILAD010000068.1:0-6239 GCA_044354355.1 Candidatus Planktophila sp.
GTAACCGTTCAGCTTGTATCCGTATCCCAATTACAGGATCCAATCCGAAGGCAAAGCGCATTGAGTTCCGTTGCCCAGATCCATCATCAAACCCATACCTAGCATTCGCAGCAATGCTTATGGCTGGCCTTGATGGAATCTTGAACAAGATCGAACCACCTGCCCCAGTTGATAAGGATCTCTACGAACTAGAAGGAGCAGAGGCAGCAGCTATTCCTCAGGTCCCTGGTTCATTAGATGAAGTTCTGAACAACCTGGAAAAGGACAATGAGTTCTTAACAAAGGGCGGAGTATTTGCCAAGGATCTTATTGATACCTGGATCGCATTTAAGCGTAAGGAAGAAGTTGACTACGTTCGACTACGTCCACACCCAGCAGAGTTTGAGCTGTATTACGACATCTAAAAAATCCGTTAGGACAAAGCCCGCCCCTAAAAAAGGCGGGTTTTGTTTTTTTACTTCTTTGCTTTTGTTTTAAAGAGAACAACAGAAATTAGCGCACTCACAACCGATGCAACAATTACTGCAAGAACTGCAATATCCTGTGTTGCAGCATCATCAAAGGCTAAATTGGCAATAAATATTGCGACGGTAAATCCAATTCCAGCGGCACTGCCTGTGGCCAATAGCGAGGAGTTATTGACTCCATCTGGAAGGTCGGCAACCTTGACGCGCTTTGCAACAAGGGATGCGAAGAGAACTCCAAGAGGCTTGCCCACAACTAGTCCAGCGAAAATTCCCCAAGCGATAAGAGACTCGGATGCCCCTTTAATCATCTCGGATGTGATCACAACACCTGTGTTGGCAAAAGCAAATATTGGTACTACACAAAATGTGCTGACGGGGTGGAATTTGTGCTCAAGCCATTCAATAACTGAAACTGAGCCATCTTCTGCATCTTCAATCTTTGTGCCCTTATGTGGAATGTTTGGGGTCATTAGTCCAAGTATTACGCCAGCTAAAGTCGGATGTACTCCGGTTTTGTAGAGAGAAAACCACAAAGTGAAAGCAAAAAGTGAATACACAATGACAGATGTGACACCAGTTCTTTTCAGAACCGCGACGCAAAGAATGCTGAGCAATCCAGCTGCAAGCCAGGAAAAATTGATTCCAGTTGAATATACAAATGCGATGACCAAGATTGCGCCAATGTCATCAATCACCGCTAGCGCGAGCAGGAATGAGCGAAGTGAAGCTGCAACGGTTGGGCCGAGCATCGTTAACAACCCCACCGCTAATGCGATATCAGTGGCAACAGGTACTCCCCAACCAGCCGGTGCCACTCCCCCCGCAATTGCTAAGTAAATGAGGGCGGGAAATGCCATTCCACCGAGTGCTGCAACAAAAGGCAACATCGCCTTCTTTATTGATGCAAGATGACCGGATGTTAGCTCGCGTTTGATTTCCAATCCAACTACAAAAAAGAAGATACTCATGAGCAAATAATTAATGACTTTCAGAAGTGACAGGTCTATCAAAGACCATCCTGAACCTATGGAGATATGAAAATCTAAGACAGAAAAGTAATTGTCAGACAAAGGCGAGTTAGCTGTAATCAAACCCAATGCAGCGGCAACTAGAACGAGTAAGCCACTAGTTGATTCTCGTCCCAGGAAGTCGCGAAGCGGGGAAATGCGGGACCTCATGCGCTCACTTTATCTGAGTGCATTCTCCTGCGCTCGTATTTTACGAAACGACAGCAGGATGTGACCGATAAAGCCGATGATGAGAGCAAATATCACGCCCACATTGGCAAAAGCCCATGCCCCTTCTTTGCCGCCAATGAGCCCTAGAAAATATCCCTGCCACGATAACCATGAGGCAAAGGTGTTAGTTACAAATCCCCAACCCACAATTGTTCCAAGAATCATTAGGGCAATCGATCCCTTGTTAACTGATCCATAAATTCCTTGAGCATCATATAAATCATTTTCAACGTATGGTTTTTTGCGCATAATCACATCTGCAACAAAGATCGCTGACCACACCGCGACCGGAACACCCAGTGTGATGAGGAAGCCTTGGAATGGATAGAAGAAGTTGTCAGCAATCCACACGATGTAGACGCTACCTGCGAGCATTATGAGTGCATCAATAATTGCCGCTTGATGGCGTTTGATCGGCACGCCGATTGAAACAAGTGCCAATCCTGAGGAGTAAAGATCAAGTATTGCCCCACCCACTAATCCCAAGATTGCAATCAGTGCAAATGGAATCAAAAACCACGTTGGAAGTAGTGATGTGAGAGCACCGATGGGATCCATGGCGATCGCATCACTTAAATCTTTGCTACTCGCAGATAATGCAGCCCCATAAATAACTAACGCAATTGGCACAATGGAAGCACCCAACACAGTCCATCCCACAACAGCTTTGCTTGAAACAGTACGTGGAAGATAGCGAGAGTAATCGGCTGCGCAATTGACCCAGCCCAATCCAATTCCAGTTACGCCAAATATCAACGCCCCAATGAATCCATGAGTTGGACCATCTTTAATCGCTGTAACTGCGCTCCAATCAACGGTGTCGATCGTTAGTCCAATATAAACAACAGTCATTGCCACAGTGATAACTGTCAGCAACTTTTGTAGTTTCATAATGACACCAAAGCCAAGAACGCCACCAAAAACGGTAAGTGAAACGGCAATGACAAACCCAAGAATCAACGCCAGGTTCTGGTCTACTCCCCCAATGCGAGCAAAGACCGTTCCTGTTGCCAGCGTTGCCAACGAAACTAAAACTGTTTCCCAACCAACAAAAATGAAGTATGAAAGAACTCCCGGAACAATGCTGCCTCTTACGCCAAAGGAGGCTCGTGCAAGCACCATCGTTGGTGCATTCGAACGTTTGCCAGCAAGTGAGCTAATACCCACAAGAAGAAAGGATGCAATCGTGCCGATAATCGCTGCAAAGGTTGCTTGCTTAAAGGAGATACCAAAACCCAAAAAGAATGCGCCATAGGAGAGAGCTAATAGCGAAACATTGGCTCCAGCCCACGGCCAGAACAAGGAGCGTGCAGCACCTTTGCGTTCTGACTCTTGAATCGTGTTGGGACCGTTTACTTCAAGATCAAAAGCTGGCATAACTACTCTCTCCGATTTTTAGCTCTCATAAAAATGCCACCTACGAAGATTGCTATCAAAACAGCCAGCAATATGCCGCCCGCTGGAATTGATGATTCTTCTGGCATCGAAGTGGTCGAAATAGGCATCACTTCTGCATAATCAGGTGAGGCGTTGAAGGTGTATTCCCCTTCAATTACATGTCCATCATCGCCTACGACTCGATACTTAACGGTAAACACACCTGGTGCGCTTTGACCTGAAATCTTGGTCATTATCTTTGCACCTTCAATAATTGGATCTTCATAGTTAACGGCAATACCAGTTGAATCAATCACTTCGAGTGAGTTAACTGCCTCTCCATCAAGAGTCTGCAAATCTCCGCTGAACTGGATCCACACCTGGGTTGGAATTGGATTGACGTTTGCGTACTGCTCAGGAAATGCAGAAACAATTTCTACATGGGCAGAGGCAACGTGCGATGAAAAGAAAGTTAGCCCAACTAAACACAGTGAAACGAGTAATTTACGCATGTTGTTAGTTTAGTCTAGGAAGAAATCAAGAAGGAAATCCTTAGTACCCGGAGTTACTGAGTACTTCTCTAAATCTGTGATTCCTTCACTTGCAAGCAAAAGATCATCAACAAAGAAATTTCCTGTGCACTCCTTGGCATCTCGATTAAAGATGACATATGCCGCATCTGCCAGAATCTCCGGTGTGCGACCTGCTGATGCGTCAATTCCAGGAATCATTTGCAGAGCTGCTGTATCAATGACTGTGCGAGGCCACAGTGCGTTCACACCAATACCATCACGCTTGAACTCCTCAGCCATTCCTAAAACACACATACTCATTCCGTACTTTGCCATTGTGTAGGCAACATGGTTTTTGAACCACACTGGCTTCATAGAAAGAGGTGGTGAAAGGTTCAATATGTGAGGGTTACGTCCCTCTGCAGCTGATTTACGTAAGTGAGGCAGGGCCGCCTGTGAGGTTAAAAAGGTTCCGCGCACATTGACATCAAACATCAAGTCAAAGCGCTTGGCCGGTGTCTGGTCAGTGCGAGTTAAATTGATGGCACTTGCATTGTTAACAAGAATGTCTATTCCACCAAAGGCTTCCGCTGCTTGATTAACAGCGGCTTCGATCTGCGTTTCATCACGCAAATCGCATTGAATAGCAAGGGCTTTTCCGCCAGCGGCTTCAATCTCTGCGGCTGCTGAGTGAATCGTGCCTGGCAACTTTGGATTGGGATCAGATGTCTTTGCAGCAATTGCAATTGAGGCACCATCTCGCGCTGCACGCAGTGCAATAGCAAGACCAATACCGCGAGAACCACCGGTAATGAAGATTCGTTTTCCTGCAAGTGACATTTATTTACCCTTCTTAGACATGAACTTCATGAATGCTTCCATTGCTTCATCTGATTGCAACGCCATAGAGAAAATTTCGAACTCAGCCTTCATGATCGCAGCGACTGCATCATGATTTTTAGCCTTCAAGAGAGCTTTAGTGTTAATTATTGCCTGAGGTGGTTGTTCAGCTATGTGCTGAGCAATCTTCATCACATGAGCACGAGGATCTGAGTCTTTCGCGACGACCAACCCCATCTCAATGGCTGCATCTGCATTGAAGCTCTCACCCGTCATAAAGATGCGCGCAGCTCTTTGATAGCCAACTAATTGCGGGAATAAGTAACTAGATCCTGCTTCAGGTACTAGTCCTAACGATGCAAAAGGCATTGAAAAATTAGCGCTCAGGCCAGCGACTACAACATCACAATGCAGCAACATGGTGGTGCCAACACCAACTGCATTACCTGAAACTGCCGCTAGTAGTGGCTTTGGAAAGTTAAGTAGCGCTGCCAAGAACTGAGCAACCTCTGAATCATCTGAAGTTGGTGGATTGTTCATAAAGTCCATGATGTCGTTGCCCGCAGTGAAGTGATCACCTTCAGCTGTTAGTACAACAGCCCGGATCCCAAAATCTCCTGCAGCATCATTGAGGCCTTGTGTTAATCCCGCATACATAGATCTCGTGAGGGCATTCATCTTTTCTGGACGATTGAAGCTGAGGGTTAGCACTCGTTCCTCTTGCGTGGTCAAGATTTCGCTCATTCGGGCATCTTATGGGGTGATTCCTGTAAATAAAAAGAGCACAATAGGGACACGCGGAGAGGCGGATCTTTACATGGCACGAGATATAACAATTTCAACACGAGAACTCACTCCATTTGAACAACTAGTTCTGGAGTTGGTCTGCGAAGGCAAATCCAATGGTGCTATTGCTCTACAGACATCACATAGTGAAAAAGTGGTTGAAAACACTGTAAGCCGCAGTGCGCAAGTATTTGGAATTAAATCAGATAGCGAAACCAATCTTCGAGTGCTGCTAGCACTTGCATATCGCGCCCATTATGGTGATAAAGCTTTTGATAAATTAAATGTTCCTTGCTCACATCTGGAAGTTGGTCCAGATGGAAAGTCAATGTGTAATCGTCACATCGACTGAGGGCAACCACTCTGTAGTTTTCATCGAGTGGTGACCCTCGCACTTTCTCATCTCCATCATCTACGCACGGAGTAGACATGGGACTGTATTGATTTTCTGATCAGTGCCTAAAAGGGAGAGAGAAGTAAATGAAACGAAGAACTTTTGACAAGTTAGTCTCATTCGTCGGCCTGGGATTAGCTGTACTGCTATTTATCTTTGCTGGATTGCTTAATTTTGGTGGTGGATTTGCAAGCGAGAATGTTCGCACTCAATTAGCCAATCAAAACATCGCATTTCCTATTGAAGCCGGATTACCTGCAAACACCAAGGATCAGCTTCTTAAATGGGCTGGAATGCAAGTAGTAAGCGGAGAAATGGCACGTGATTACTCAGATTTATTCATTCTTGAACATATGAATGCTTCTGCTACCGCTGTAATGGGCAAGCCTGCAACTTACTCTGAAGTTTCATCGGCTTACATAACAGCACAGCGATCAAGTGAAACAGATCCTGAACAATTACAAAAGTTATCTGATCTTCGTGATTCGTTGTTCATGGGAAACACTCTTCGAGGCATGCTCCTTCAAGCATATGCATTCGGAATGATGGGTGTCATTGCAGGGTATGCAGCTATTGCATCTCTTGTTGGTGGTTTTGTGTTTCTTCTGTTAGCAATTGCAGGGTT
>JBILAD010000006.1:0-23482 GCA_044354355.1 Candidatus Planktophila sp.
AGGTTGGGTTTAGACCTGAATCTTCATGGATTCAGTTGCACCGTCCTAGGGGCAAAGAAATAGGTTAGGACTCATAATTCCGTCGTCGTCGGTTCGAGCCCGACCCGCCCCACTTACAGTTAGAAGTATTAGATCGCTTGGTGTGAAGTTGGATCGATCCAGCCACGCATTGAAAGGGTGCTTACCTTTTCTTTAGGCTGCGAAATTGTAATTGCAGATGAACCTGTTGGTGTTGTTGTAATAGCTTTTGATAGATCATCACTTGAAACTGTGAACTGGAAACCAGATTCTTTACCATTGATATCCGAAAGAGAATAGGTAACTGTTGATGCAGCAATTGCTGCATATGCTGCTGCGCATCCAACACACATAGAGGGCTCCTTAGTAGTTAAAAGAAGTGTAGGCAGAGATTTAGCCTAAATCAAGGTTCCAGCTAGGCATTAACATGAGTGTCTAGGGACAATTCACGCTCAAATGCGAATCACACTATACGTAGAGACCCGCGTAGAACCATAATTACACCACCTCATAATTCCGTCGTCGTCGGTTCGAGCCCGACCCGCCCCACTCGAAGTTCTTGAAATTAGTTCTGTAAATCAAACCGATCAGCGTTCATCACCTTGGTCCAAGCAGCAACAAAGTCTCTAACAAACTTTTCCTTGTTATCGTTTTGTGCATAGACCTCAGCATATGAGCGAAGAATTGAGTTAGAACCAAAGACTAGATCTACACGTGTTGCAGTCCAATCAATTGCACCGGTCTTGCGATCACGGATGTTGTAGAGGTTCTCCCCTGCTGGCTCCCATGTGTACTTCATGTCTGTCAGGTTTACGAAGAAGTCTGTTGTGAGTGCTCCAACATTCTTTGTGAAGACACCATGTGCTGTGCCAGCATGGTTTGTTCCTAGCACGCGCATTCCACCCATAAGAACAGTCATTTCAGGTGCTGTTAAGCCCATGAGTTGAGCTCTATCAAGAAGTAACTCTTCTGGTGTAACGGCGTATTCCTTCTTAACCCAGTTACGGAAACCATCATGAATTGGTTCAAGCACGGCATAACTTGCACCATCTGTTTGTACTTGTGTTGCATCACCGCGACCTGGTGCAAAGGGAACTGAAATTGTTACACCCGCTGCAGTTGCAGCCTTTTCAACTCCGATGTTTCCAGCTAGAACAATGACATCTGCGATGCTCGCGCCAGTTTCCTTAGCAATTGGCTCTAGAACAGCCAGAACCTTATTCAAACGTGAAGGCTCATTGCCCTCCCAATTACGTGCTGGTTCTAAACGAATTCTGGATCCATTTGCACCACCACGTAGATCTGAACCACGGAATGTGCGAGCGCTATCCCAGGCAGTTGAAACCAACTCTGAAACAGATAATCCTGCTGCCTCGATCTTTGCCTTTACTGCAGCAACGTCATATTTCTTTGTTCCTGCAGGAATTGGATCCTGCCAAATCAATTCCTCTTGCGGAACATCAGGTCCGATATAGCGAACTTTTGGTCCCATATCGCGGTGGGTTAACTTAAACCACGCACGTGCAAATGCATCATCTAGGTGAGATGGATCGGTGTGGAACTTCTTTGAGATCTCTAGGTAGATCGGATCAATAATCATTGCCATATCTGCATCAGTCATCATTGGGTTATAGCGAATTGATGAGTCCTCAACATCTACGGGCTTATCAGCTTCAAGAATATTTGTTGGCTCCCATTGATGGGCTCCAGCTGGAGATTTAACAAGAGCCCACTCATGCTTAAAGAGCATTTCGAAGTAGCCGGCATCCCACTTAGTTGGCTCAGTGGTCCACGCACCTTCAATGCCACTTGTTACTGTGTTGCGTCCAACCCCACGCTTTGTGTGGTTATTCCACCCTAAGCCTTGTTCAAAAATATCTGCAGCCTCTGGCGCTGGTCCTAATAGAGATGCATCTCCATTTCCGTGGGCCTTACCAACTGTGTGACCACCTGCAGTTAGTGCAACAGTTTCTTCATCATTCATTGCCATACGCGCAAATGTTTCACGGATGTGTTGGGCGGTTAGTAATGGGTTTGAAACTCCATTGATGCCTTCTGGGTTAACATAAATTAATCCCATCTGCACAGCAGCCAATGGGTTTTCCAATGTGCTTGCATTAGTTGTGTCTGCATAGCGCTCATCACTGGCCATCATTAATTCAGACTCTGGACCCCAATAGATATCTTTTTCTGGGTGCCACACATCTTCTCGTCCAAAGGCAAAACCAAAAGTCTTTAAGCCCATGCTTTCATAGGCAATTGTTCCGGCCAAAATAAATAAGTCTGCCCAACTGAGTTTGTTGCCATACTTTTGCTTAATTGGCCATAACAAACGACGGGCTTTATCAAGGTTGCCGTTATCTGGCCACGAGTTAAGTGGTGCGAATCTAAAACTTCCAGTTCCCGCACCGCCACGACCATCGGCAACACGGTATGTGCCAGCTGAGTGCCATGCCATGCGAATCATCAAACCGCCATAGTGACCCCAGTCAGCAGGCCACCACTCTTGTGTTTGGGTCATGAATTGGTGCAGGTCATTTTTCAAAGCGGCAAAATCTAAAGTTTTAACTTCACTGCGGTAATCAAAATCTTCACCGAGGGGATTTGTCTTGCGATCATGCTGATGCAGAATGTCCAAGTTCAAGGCATTGGGCCACAAATGTGTGTTTGATTCACTTGTTTGAGTGTTTGCACCGTGTGCTACTGGGCACTTTGCGTCCATGATTCCCCCTGTTTGTTGCCTGTATTTGTGCTTAGTATGGTTGCAGCGGTGAAGTGCTGCAAATTAAAAGAGATAGGCTTGAATTATGACGAGAAAAGTTGTGAAGTGGACCGCTCGAGATGCAGCTAAATGCATCATCACCCCTTCTGACCTTGACCACAAATACTCTCGTGGAGTTCTTGGCGTTATAACTGGCTCTGCTCAATACCCAGGTGCTGCAGTCCTTACTTCATCAGCAGCATCTGCCACCGGCATCGGGATGATTCGTTTTCATAGCTCTTCAGGTTTGGCACATCTCGTGCTGCATTCAACTCCATCTGTAGTGGTCCAACCCGGCAAAGTAACTGCCTGGTTAATGGGAAGTGGAGTTGAAACAAAGAAGTATTCAGATCTCACCACATGGCTACGTCATCGCTGGTTTAAATTAGCCACTTTGCAGTCAGTACCAACTGTCCTAGATGCTGGCGCACTTCATCTGGCTGGATCACTAGAACAACCCACTGTCATTACTCCACATAGCGGTGAGCTTTCAAAGCTTTTAACATCACGGGGCGTAAGCGTTTCTGTCGAAGCTATTGAAGGTGATCCTAAGAAGTGGGTGCAAGAGGCTGCAGATATTTTGGGTGTGACTGTTGTGCTGAAAGGTGCAACGACCTATGTTGCTAATGATTCAGTTCTGATCCAATTACCAACTGCCACACCATGGCTTGCAACAGCTGGCACCGGAGATGTTCTAGCAGGAATTATTGGCGCATTAGTTGCAACAAATACTGTTGAGATTCTCAATGATTACAATCATTTAGCAGCTGTGGCTGCAACTGGCGCATTCATCCACGCTCGCGCAGCAGAGGCTGCATCAAATGGCGGTCCGATTAATGCTGAAGCGGTAATTGGCGCAATTCCAAGGGTTATCTCTCAACTCATCAAGTAATTACATAGGGCTTGCCCTATGTAATGCCATCTCTCAATTCACTTCTTTATCTCTGTTAATTAGGGATGAGTGAGCGTAACTTTGCAATATGAGTGATCGAGTCCTAATAGTTATGGATGATCCTTTTGAATTGTCCACTATGGCTGCTGCATTGAAACTACATGGAACAAATGTCATTGGTGAAGCACGAAAAGAGTCAGCATCTATTCTGTTGATGCGCAGCATGCAACCTAATGCTCTACTCATTGATATGCACATAACTAAAGAGCATTCAGTTGCCATTGCCCATGCAATCCGCAAGGAGTCCCCAGCTATTGGTGTGGTCATGTTGGTCGATTGCGCAGACCTGAGATTGCTCGGTGATTTAAGCTGTGACATCCCCAATGGGACAAAGGTTGTTATCAAAAAATCTATGAACAGTGTTTCAGCGTTGTGTGATGTCATCTCAGAATCCAGAAACTTTGTCTCTGACTCACCTGTCACCTGGGTCAATGGCAATGTGTCACTTCCTGAGAAAGCGTTAAAGAATTTGATGTCACACCTGACAGATCTTCAGATTGAAACATTGCGGCTTGTGGCCGATGGCTTAACAAATGCTGAGATTTCTCGCCTTAGATTTGTCAGTGAAAAAGCGATAGAACAGATCGTTTCTCGAATTGCTTTGGTGCTTAATGTGCAGCCCGACCGTTCAAAGAACTTGCGGGTGCAATTAGTTGGCGAGTACTTCAAATGGATAGGCGCGCCTAGGCACTAGTTTTCCTGTTATGAAGGTGTGCGCAGGTAAAGTTCGCGCTTATGGAGCTGGCAGAGATTCGTGGGCAGTGGAATCAGGTTCTTGATGAACTTGAATCAACTAATCGCATTGCCTGGATTGCATATTTCGATGCCCGCTTATCTTCCTTTAATGATGGTGTTTTAACTTTAGATTTCTCAGATAGCC
Source organism: Candidatus Planktophila sp. (assembly GCA_044354355.1). Taxonomy (GTDB): domain Bacteria; phylum Actinomycetota; class Actinomycetes; order Nanopelagicales; family Nanopelagicaceae; genus Planktophila. The sequence goes on from JBILAD010000006.1 coordinate 4,612, forward strand.
GTAAGTTTGCAACCTCTCATGAGTACTCAGAGACTCGCCCAAACCTTAAATCTGCGCTAGTCGAAGCGATCAAATCAACTATTGGTATCGATGTTGAGGTTGTTGAACAATGAAAGTAAAGATATTTCTTGTAGCAATCTCGCTGCTGATTGCACTCGTTGGTGCCCCACAATCAGTGGCGGCCACCTCTTTGTTAACGATGTCGGTCAAGCAAACACCTAGCGCCTCTGAAACCTTATTGACGCTCTATGGAAATTTGAAACCAAACCGTTCTGGCACGATCGTAAAGATCCAAGTTGATACAAATGGCAAATGGACAACAACTCGCTTTACCACAAGGGTCACCAAAGTTGGAACCTGGAAAGTTACCGCCCTTGCCACCGCACTTAATGCAAATGTTCGCTATCGCGCCGTTTCGGTCATTGCAGGCAAGAGTTTGTACTCACCTATCCGCTCAATAACTGTTAAGCAACAACCTGAGATTTCAAATGCAGATCCTGCACAATTTATTGATCTGACTGGACCTGGTGGTCGCATCCATGGGGCAGATGTGAGTCGTTGGCAGCATCCCAACGATAAGCAGATTGATTTCGTAAAGATGTATGACGCAGGAATGCGATTTGTTTTCATTAAGGCTTCAGATACACGGGAATCTGCAGATCTACTTGCGGTCAAATATGCAGCGATGGATCATCATGCAGCACAAGCTGCTGGTATCTACACAGGTTTTTATCACTACGCAGTTTTACCTGCTGTAACAGATCCAGAAGGAATTAAAAAAGATGCCTTAGCCCAAGCCCAAAAGGTTGTTTGGCGATTGGCATCTATGGGCGGCTATAGCGATAAGGATTTGCCATATGCATTAGATCTTGAAAACAAATGCATCCGCTACTCATCCTCTGGTGCCTGCCAAAAGTATGCAACCCGCAGCGCAGTAACTTTGTGGGCAACAACTTTTCTTGCTTCAGTGAAAGAAAAAACTGGCAGAGCACCAATTTTGTACTCCTATGCCGCCTTCTTAGAAAGTTCAATGACTCGCACCCCAGAACTTGCCCAATATCCATTGTGGTTAGCCCAATATGCAATCGATCCTGCCAATCCCATTAACCAACCAGGTATTAAAACTGGTGGTTGTTATGTGCATTCCTGGACTGGTGCTAACTGTGATTCGCAATGGACTGTGTGGCAGTACTCATCCTGTGGCATTGCTCCTAAGTACGGAGTTCCTGGAAACAGATTAGATCTCAACGTTTTTCGCGGAACACCTTCATCTTTCTTGGATTTGGCGAAGGGAAGTTGGACTCCAACTCTGGTTGATCTCATGCCACAACAAGAGCCAACGGTGTTAACCGTTGTGGGCCAATCAGCTGGAACAACTAACAAACTTGTAACCTTTAAGGTTAATGTTGTTAGACCTACTGGCTCTCCTGTTGTGACGGGAAGCGTGAAGTTGGTCTTTGATAAAGCAACAACACCAAGTAATAGGCCATCGCAAACAATTATGCGAGAAACAAGCGGGGTGTGGACTCTTGCCCTCAAAGGTGTTCCGGCTGGAACCTATCTCGGAAAAGTTGTCTATCAAGATGTTTCTGGAACTCACGCAGAATCAACATTTCCAGTTACTTTTGAGGTAACACAAGGGGCAACACCAACACCTAAGCCAACACCATCAGTAACTGCGACCAAGAAGCCAACCACTGATGGTTGCAGAGGTCAGATTAAGAATTAACCTCAAGTAGTTCATCGAGAGCTGCGATTTCACGTTCAACTAACTCAATGTATTGCGCAACAGATTCCTTGCGCTCTTTTGTGCTCCATCCAAGTACTGGTGAGATCAGCGCTGCTACTTCCTCTGCAAGGTGCAGGCCATGCTTGTTCGCTTCAAAAGAAAGGCGTGTGCGACGTGAAATAACATCATCGACAGAGCGAGCACCTTCATGTGATGCTGCATAGACAATCTCAGCCTTGATATAAGGAAGGGCTGCATCTAACTTTTGAGCCAACTTAGGTTGATCTTCAATAATTTCTAGGAGCTCACTAATCAGTGATCCGTGGCGATTGAGTAAATGTGTAACTGTTTCAACAGCTAAGCCAGATTCTTGGGCAATGCGCTCTTTCTGTTGCTCTAATGCAAAGTAACCGTCGGCACCTACTAATGGAAGTTTTTCTGTCACTGAGTCTTGTGTTAATTTACGCAGCTCAATAACTGCTCTATCAACTACATCTTTGGCCATCACGCGATAGGTGGTGTATTTGCCACCGGCAATAGAGACAAAGCCTGCAGCTGGTCGATCCACTGTGTGCTCACGAGAAAGCTTTGTTGTGGTTGCGCTCTTATTGTTTGCAACTAGTGGACGCAGACCTGCATACACGCCAATAATCTCATCTGCCTGAAGCTTTGGCTCTAACACGCGATTTGCTTGATCCAAGATGTATTGAACATCTTCTCTGGATGCAAGTGGCTCTGCGCGATCACCTGTGTAAGGAGTATCTGTTGTGCCAACAATCCACTTATCGCCCCAAGGAATAACGAATAACACAGAGACTGGAGTCTTTAGAATGATTCCAGCATCAGATTTAATAGCAGAACCAGGAACGACAATGTGAGCACCTTTACTCATGGTCACGTGATATCCAGGGGTTAACTCAAAACGCTCATGTAATTGGTCACTCCACACACCCGCACACATAATTGTTGCGCCAGCCTTAATCGCAATCTTTTTACCAGATGCTAGATCAAGAGCGTTAACACCCACTACACGCTTGCCTTCGCGAATAAGCGATTCTGCAGAAACTTGGGTTGCAATGATTGCGCCATGACGTGCTGCAGTACGAGCAACAGCCATTGTGTGGCGAGCATCATCGACTTGCGCATCAAAGTACTTAATCGCTCCAGTGACAATGTCATGGCGAAGCGATGGTGCAATCTCGTTAATCTGCTTTTGGCTCAAATGCTTGTGCCACGGCAGTGCGCGTTGGAAACCGCGTAGTGCGTCATAGAGAGCTAAACCAGCACCAACATATGTGCGCTCTTTAAACTTTTCAGTTAGAGGAAATAAAAATCCGACTGGCTTCACAAGATGTGGGCAGAGTGTTGAAACCATGAGCTCGCGCTCATGCAAGGCTTCACGTACTAATTTGAAATCGTATTGTTCAAGATATCGAAGGCCACCGTGAATCAATTTGCTGGAGCGACTTGAAGTACCAGAAGCAATATCTTGTGCCTCAATAAGGCCAACTTTTAATCCTCGAGCCGCCGCATCTAATGCTGCCCCAACTCCGTTGACTCCCCCGCCAATAACAAGAATGTCGAACTGCTCTGTGGCTAATTGGGAGATGGCAGAATCACGCTGGTCTGGGCCAAGTTGCGACAAGAACATGCGTTACATCTCCATAACCATTGAGTACGCTAAGCCTAACTTACGGCGAGGGGTTGTGCATCGTGGCTTACATAGGCAGTTTGGATCAGGGCACTAGTAGTACTCGTTTCATGATCTTTGACCATGCGGGCCAAGTTGTTGGACAGCATCAAGTAGAACATCGCCAAATTCTTCCGCAAGCAGGGTGGGTCGAACATGATGCAGCTGAAATTTGGGAGCGAGCTCAAGAAGTTATTGCCGGCGCTCTCAAGCAAGCCAATATTTTGGGCTCAGATTTAGCGGCAATAGGGTTGACCAACCAACGCGAAACAACTGTGGTGTGGGATGTGCAGACCGGACAACCTTTGGCTAATGCAATTGTCTGGCAAGACACCAGAACTACTGAATTCTTGGCAACGTTAACTGATGCCCAGCAAGAAAAGATTCGTCACAGAACGGGTCTAACAATCGCCCCATACTTTGCCGGCAGCAAAATGAATTGGTTTCTAGCCAATGTGCCAGAGGCAAGCAGTGCCAATGCCCGCTTTGGAACTATCGATTCATGGCTGTTGTGGAATTTGTCAGGTGGTGTCCGCGGAGGCGTCCATGCAACTGATGTGACAAATGCCAGTCGCACATTACTGATGAACCTTGAAACACTAGATTGGGATGAAGAGCTTCTGGCAATCTTTGGTGTTTCACGCTCTGCACTTCCTGATATCAAATCTTCCTCTGAAACCTACGCGCTCACAGATCCCCATGGCCCCTTTGGCACAGCAATTCCAATTGCCGGAATTTTGGGAGATCAACAAGCTGCCATGGTTGGTCAGGTCTGCTTTGAACGCGGCGAATCAAAGACAACCTATGGCACCGGAAACTTTGCCCTGCTCAATACCGGCACTGAAATCGTGCGCTCTAACAATGGCCTTCTAACCACCGTTTGTTTCAAACTTGGTGATGCTCCTGCCCATTACGCACTTGAAGGTTCAGTTGCAGTCACTGGCTCTGCTATTCAATGGCTGCGTGATCAACTAGGAATCATTTCAAATGCAGCAGAGACTGAAACTCTGGCATCTTCTGTTACAGACACAGCTGGTGTTTATTTTGTCCCTGCATTTTCTGGTTTATTTGCCCCTTACTGGCGCACTGATGCACGTGGTGTGATTGTTGGCTTAACCCGCGCTGCAACAAAGGCCCACCTTGCACGCGCAGCCCTTGAAGCTATTTGCTATCAAACACGCGATGTTATGGATGCAATGGTTGCCGATAGTGGCGTGCCAATGAAGGAGATGCGAGTTGATGGTGGCATTACCGCTAACTCGTTATGCATGCAGATGCAGGCAGATGTTATGGGTATTGATATCACTCGCCCATTAATCGGTGAAACAACTGCCCTGGGTGCTGCCTATGCAGCAGGACTTGCTGTTGGTTTTTGGTCTTCAACTGATGAAGTTCGTAAGCAATGGCAACAATCTCGCCGCTGGAATTCAACAAGCACCGCTGAACAACGTGCTGTTGGTTATGCCGGGTGGAAAAAGGCTGTTGAACGAACCTTGAATTGGGTTGATTAAGCCTTACTGATTTCAATTACGAAAGCATTTGCAGGAGCAAGAATTGGCGCTGTCACACCAATAGCAGCAAGTGCCGAGCCTGACATTGTTATTCCGCTCATCCAGTCAGGTGGAGTAATCAACATATAACGTGGCTTGCCTGCTGGAAACACCGCTTTGATTACATAGTTTGCAGAGTGATCTAAATCAGGAAACTTCAGTGGTGAGGGATGAATTGAAACTGTTGGTGTGAGTTGAACATAGGCAAAAATTGCACGAGATGAATCATGTGCTCTCACACCATGCAAATAGGCATGTGCCTCAGGGTAGTCAACACGAACCATCTTTCCTGAATGCAGGAGTGCGCGATTGTTCTTGTAGTACTGGGCCCATGTTGCTAAATGCTTTCGCTCTTCTTGTGTTGCTTCAGTGATATTCCATTCAATGCCGGCATGGCCAAACAGGGCCGTTGTTGCCCGCATTGACAGCTCTAATGTGCGACCTGTTTGGTGGCCATGAGTAGGACCAATATGTGTGCCAAGAAGTTCAGGTGCAATAACTTGTGCTGTCCAACGCTGAATTGTTTGGCGCTCTAGCGCATCATTGTTATCGCTAGTCCAGAAGCGATCCACATAATCAATCACACCTAAGTCAATGCGTGCACCACCTGATGCACAGGATTCAATTTCAAGTCCTGGATGACGCTTTTTTAACTCTGCAAATAAATGGTAAATCGCTTGTGTTTGGCGATGGACACCAGCAGCGCCACGATGTCCTGCATCAACTAAAACGCGGTTGTGATCCCACTTGATATAGCCAATTGCATGGGCAGCTAGCAATGCAGATGTTTGCTCCAGCACATGATTAAAAGCACCTTCATGGCCAAGATCTAGAACTAATTGATGGCGCCAGAGAGGCGGAACTCGATCTGCCTCATGCAAAATCCATTCAGGATGGGCGCGATATAAATCAGAGTCTGGGTTGATCATTTCGCCTTCAAACCAGAGACCAAATTCAATTCCCTTGTTATTGATGTATTCAATAATTGGAGTCAAGCCATGTGGCCACACTGCAGGATCAATTACCCAGTCACCTAAGCCAGCGCGATCATTGCGACGGGAATGGAACCAACCATCATCTAGAACTACGCGCTCAATGCCAATCTCGGCAGCAACATCTACAAGAGCCTTGATCTTTTCTTCGTCGTGATCAAAGTACAACGCTTCCCACATATTCAAGGTCAAAGGACGTGGTTTCTTTGGGTGAACTTCGCGCGCACGAAGATATGAGTGATACGCAGCACTTACCCCATCTAGTCCCTCTGCAGAGAAAACTGAAACAAGAGCGGGTGCTTCATATGTTTGGCCTGATTCCAACATCAATTCACCAGGCAACAACAATTCACCGGCACCTATTGATTGTGAACCATCAAATAGTTTTTCCACTAAGTAATGAGAATTACCGCTCCAAGCGATGCTGGTGGCCCATGCATTTCCTGATTGGAAAGAAGTCTGGGCTGTTAATGCGATATCTGCGATAGAAAAGTTGTGTCCGCTGCGGCCTTCTCTTGATTCGCGCACCCATGTGCCAGTTGCGATTTCTTTGCGCTGTGGATTACGTTCATTTGACCAACGACCTGCAAAATCTAAAGTTTGTGTGGCCTCTTTGGGTAGTGGCAACCAATGAATGAATTCATTGAGGCAGTACTGGGTACTACCTAAATTCTTAACAGTTGCTCTCTGGAACAAGACGCCGTGAATATCTAGATCAAATGTGATGACAACTTCTAGCTCTGCGTGAAAATCTCGTAATGTAACGGCAACATGGTTTTTTTCATGATGGAAATCTGTGACCTCAAACTTTGTTGACCACGCTTTTCCATTGCGATGTCCAGATAATGATGGACGCCCTAAGAAACCACGTGAACTCTCGCGCATGATTCCGGGAAACTGTGGCTCATCCCATGAGCTATTTGCAATCGATGGGCGGCGCGCTGTTTGCACAGATGCGAGATCGCCATGCACGGGTGCTCCCCAGTGTTGGATAACAAGGGCTCCGTCGACTACTTCAAGCAGTAGTGATGACGATTGCGCACTCAATAGTGCAGATTGCTTACTCACACAGGTAGAGTAACGACACTATGGGCGAGAGTAAAAAACTAAAAGCAGGCGTCATCAGAAGTGATCGCCACATGGCCGATGGACGAACAATTCGTTACTACGACACCGCTGGCCAAGCGCGAATAGTTGAAGATGCCAGGCCCAAGGAAGAGCAACCAGGAATTGGTGAACTTCGCCTAGATCCATTGGTCAATGAATGGGTTGCAATGGCAGCCCACAGACAAGGACGAATCTTCTTGCCTCCCAAGGAGCTATGTCCTTTGTGTCCCACAACAGGTGAGCTCCTTACTGAAATTCCTGAATCTGATTTTGAAGTCGTTGTCTTTGATAATCGCTCACCCTCACTTCGCCCACCTGTTGGTGACTGGGCACTTCCTGACATGGTCGGCCCAGATACTGATTTAGGAAGTGCGGCTGGAAAGTGCGAAGTTATTTGCTTCACCGCACAACATGGCAACGCCTTTAAGGATCTCACACCCCAACGTGTGCGCACCTTGCTTGAAGCATGGATTGATCGCACAAGTGAGCTCTCACAAGAAAGCTTCATCGAACACATTGCACCCTTTGAGAATCGCGGAGAAGAAATTGGTGTGACCCTGTCCCACCCACACGGTCAGATTTATGCCTATTCCTATATTCCACCACGTGTTGAGAAGATGTTAGCTGCTGCCAATAAGTACAAGGAACAAACTGGCAAAGTTTTATTTGATGAAGTTGTTGCCCGGGAGATCAGAGATAAAGAGCGCATCATTGCCAGAAATGATCGATGGATCGCATATGTTCCATATGCTGCCCGTTACCCATTTGAAATTCACATCACTCCCCTGAACCCTGTTGCAGATCTGACTGGATTAACTGATGCAGATCGTGATGCTTTTCCCGAGATCGCACTTGAAGTCACTCGCAGATTAGATGGTGTCTTTGGTATTGAAATGGCATACATCGCCGCCTGGCACCAAGCCCCAGTTCGAGTTGGCCGTGATGTTATGCGTTTGCACTGGCAAATAACTAGCGTTCGTCGCGCTCCAGGAAAATTGAAGTATCTAGCAGGCTCTGAATCTGCAATGGGTGCATTCATTATGGATATGCGCCCAGAACAATCAGCAGCGCAGTTGCGTGAAGTAGTTTTGTAATGCGTGTTTTAGTAACTGGTGGCACCGGCTATATCGGTGCTACAGCCGTTGAAATGTTACTCAAGCAAGGTTTTGAAATCTCCATCTTGGATGATTGCAGCATGGGCCATGCCGACACCGTCCCTGCTGGTGTGAACTTTGTTCAGGGTTCACTTCTAGCTGCCGACCACGTCGCACAAGCACTTACCGGTTGTGAAGCGGTCATGCACTTTGCTGGCAAATCTTTAGTAGGAGAATCAGTTGAAAAGCCTGATCTCTATCACTCAGTCAATGTCGATGGCACTCGAATTCTGCTGGATGAAATGCGCAAGCAATCCATCACCAAAATTGTCTTTTCATCATCTGCTGCCACCTATGGCGAGCCAAAGATTGTTCCGATTCTTGAAACATCCGAGACCATCCCAACTAATCCCTATGGAGCAACAAAGCTTGCCATTGATCACATGATTACAGCAGAGGCAGCCAAGCACGCAATATCTGCAGCCTCACTTCGTTACTTCAATGTGGCAGGCGCGCTCAAGGCAGATCGTGGTTGGTTAGCAGAGCGACATAACCCTGAGACACATTTGATTCCTAATGTTTTGCGAAGCACTGAAGATAATCCGGTAAAGATCTTTGGCACCGACTGGCCCACAGAGGATGGAACTTGCATCCGTGACTATGTGCACGTGATTGACTTGATTGATGCTCACCTAAAAGCACTTCATTCATTAGGAAAAGCTGGTCATGAGATCTATAACCTAGGCAGTGGCTCTGGGTATTCAGTGCGTGAAGTGGTTGCAGCAGCAAGTGCTGCCATTGGTCATCAAATTCCATTTATTGATGCTCCGCGCCGCGCAGGTGATCCTGCAGTGTTGATTGCAGATATCTCTAAAGCTAAATCAATGCTTGGCTGGGAACCAACCCGGGATATAAATGAGATGGTTTCAGACACCTTGAAATCTATGGGTTAATAATGAGTTCGATCGAAGAAAAGTTTCTTGAAACATTTGGTGCTGAACCAGATCTAGTTGCTGCAGCCCCTGGGCGTGTCAATCTCATCGGAGAACACATCGACTACAGCGAAGGCTTTGTCCTCCCCTTTGCGATTAAAGATAGAACGCTAGCTGCAGTAAGAAAGCGCGATGACTCAATCGTTCGCATTGCATCCGTGCAGCGTCGCAACAAGATCGTTACGGTTGACATCGCCTCCGTTAAGCCCGGACTCAAGGGTGAATGGGAGCGCTATGCGCTAGGTGTTCTGTGGTCTATGGGTGTTACAAGCGGAGTCGATCTCATGATTGATGGTCACGTTCCACTGGGTGCTGGGCTTTCATCCTCTGCCGCTCTTGAATGTTCTGTGGCAACTGCGATGAATCATTTATTTGATATGGGATTTTCTCTAGAAGAACTTGCACGGCTAACGCAAAAGGCTGAAAATCAATATGTCGGTGTCCCCTGCGGCATCATGGATCAATCTGTTTCTCTGATGGCAACTAGTGGGTCGGCACTCTTGCTTGATTGCAGAGACTTATCAACCCGCAATATTTCTTTTGATGTTGCATCACACGGATTAGAACTACTCATCATCGACACACAAGCCCACCATGCGTTAACTGATGGGGGTTATGCCGAACGACGAGCCTCCTGTGAATCTGTGGCAGCTAAATTGTCTGTTAAATCCATGCGTGAATTAACCATGGAACAGTTAGATTCTTCTCGGGATCTAATTACTGAGACTGAATACATCCGAGCACGTCACGCAGTTACTGAAATGAAGCGTGTTCTAGATTGCGTGGAGGCTTTGAGCGTTGGTGACTTTGTAAAGGTTGGCCAGTTGATCAACGCTTCTCATATTTCACTGCGTGATGATTACACCGTGTCGTGTCCCGAACTAGATACTGCAGTTGATGCTTCTTTAGCGGCAGGTGCGCTGGGATCACGCATGGTTGGTGGTGGTTTTGGTGGAAGTGCGATTGCTTTGATTCAGGCATCAAAAACAGCACAAACAATCAGGGCTGTTGAAAAAGCATTTGATGATAAGAAATTTAAAGCTCCGCGCTTTTTTACATCACTACCAAGTCAGGGCGCTGAACTTATTTCTAGACGCTAACTCTTTATCTGAATTAAAGCGGAGTGATTGAAAGAACTTCTACCCCACCAATTGCACCCAAAACATTTAATAGATCTGTCGCATCACTACCTGGGATTGCCACGGTGATGTCGTCATACCCTTTGCCATCTTCAGACTTCACAACTGCGAGCGCTCGGATATCTCCACCTGCTGCGCCAATTGCAGATGCAAGTAGTCCGAGTGAACCTGGGCGATCTGGAATAGCTACGTTCAGTTGAAATAGTGCCATGGCTTAACAGTACCCTGACACTATTTCAACCGCGTAACATTAATTCGACGGCGCGGTACCTAAGGTGACTTTGAAACTCTTTGAACCACCTGTTGGAAGATCAACTGTCACTGTGACAGTTGTGCCCGGTGCATAGGAACGAATCTTCACGATCGCCCCTACTTGATCGGCAATCTTGACTCCATCAATAGCGGTGATTATTGATCCTGCTGGAATTCCAGCCTTTTCAGCGCCTTCTCCTGGACTTAGTCGCAAGATCTTTGCGCCAGTGCCGTTGTAGGCGGTGTCAAAGAAGACCCCCAGAACAGGCCGAGTCGATTTGCCAGTTGCTATTAGCTCATCAACTACACGCTTTGCCTCATTTATCGGAATTGAGAATCCAAGTCCAATACTTCCGCTAACCCCACCTGTTGAAAGTGTTGCAATTGCAGAGTTAACGCCAATGATTCGACCTTGCGAATCTAATAGTGCTCCACCAGAGTTACCTGGATTAATTGCTGCATCTGTTTGAATTGCATTAACAAATGATTCTGCGCCCACTGTTCCGGTTGTGACTGGGCGATTTAACGCTGAAATAATGCCACTTGTAACGGTGCTAGCAAGACCCAACGGTGACCCAATGGCAACTACTGATTCTCCAACGCTAACTCGAGATGAATCCCCAACGGTAACCGTTGGTAAATTGCCCTTGTTAATCTTTAAAACGGCAAGGTCATATGCGGCATCTCGGCCAACAATTTGAGCTGAGACAGTTTCCCCACTTAAAAGTTCCACTAAAATTGTCCCGCTAGTGGCAGCACCTTCAATTACATGGTTATTTGTGATGACATAGGAAACAGCTTTATCTGACTTATAGATCACGCCACTTCCTGTGCCGCTACCTGTTGTTGATGTGACCTTAATAGAGACAACTGATGGAGTAACCAGTGATGCAATGCTTTTCACATCAATTGTTGGAGCACCTAGTGTCAAAGAAGTTCTCGTAGTTGAACAGCCATTTGATCCGGCTAAGAAGATCGCCTGCGTTCTCTTGTCTACACAGACTTTCACACCGAGTGGCTCTGATGTAGCAGCTGTTGCAACACCACCTACCAATGTTGCACCTAGTAGGAATCCTGCAATAACTTTTGATGATGTTCGCTTCATATCAACCTCTTTCATAGTTAAAGACAAGTTTTCACTTTAACCTGAGAGATAGTTTAGAAAGGCCTTATTTATTGGTGCAACTTTTACAGTAGGACAACCCAATCGCCTTTAACGGCCACCTTAACAATAGGAAGTGGTTTTGTTGCAGGACCTGAAACGACCTTGCCTTTTTTAAATGGGTCAAAACTGGCATTGTGAACGTCGCACACCATTAACTTTCGTAGGGCAAAAAACTTGGCTAATCCGCCTTCATGAGTACAAATGGTTTGATAGGCAAAGACGCCAGTCTTTGTGCGAAAGAGCAGTGCTGGTGCGCCATTTTTTAATTGAAAAGAGTGCGTGCCCCCAACTTTAATCTTGCTTAATTTAACAATCTGGTGATTGGCAGCAAGTGCGGGAGTTCCAAACAGGGTTGTGCTTGCCCCGATGAGGGCCATGCGAAGCGCGGATCTACGCGAGAGCTTCATGCTCCCTGACTTGGATTCGAACCAAGAACCTGTCGATTAACAGTCGACTGCTCTGCCGTTGAGCTATCAGGGATTAACGGTGCAAGCGCAAACTCTAGCGCACACACGGGTTTGGGCAAAAACTAAAGGCTGCTGAGACTAAAGGCTGCCCAGCGCCAAATCATGCAGAGATCTGCGGGCACTTTCCAGCGCAACTAATTGGGCAAAAGCGGCCGTGTATTCGATCTCATTTTCGACAGGATTTAAGCGCTGCAGCGAAGACTTCAATTCGGCGATTGATCGTGAAATTGCCACCTCACGCAAACGAGCCACGATGCTTGCAACATATGCCGCAGTTGGCTTCCCATCAGCGCGGATCGGCTCCACTGTTAACTCTGTGAACAAGGCTTTCACATTCTCATCGGCAATATTTTCTGGTGTGATTGTTGAGACAGCATCAATAGCACCACGCAATGCAATATAGGCAGGATGTGTGAACGCACCAGCTTCAATAGAACTCCATAGCTCACCAACAAATAATGTTGGATCTTGCAACTTAGCTTTTAATACTTCTCGTTCCAGAATCAATCGTGCCTCATTAGGATCTGGTCTGAAATTAGGTTGGGCTGTTGTTTCTTCAACTGAAGATTGTTGCGTCGGTGCTGTTTTGACTCCGCGCGAAACTGCCTTAGTAACGATCTCGACCTCAACGCCAAGCCATCCTGCAAGTAGTCTCGTGTATTCAGGACGCAGTGACTTGTCACGGATTTGTGCAACTAGTGGTGCTGCAGCGTTGAGTGCATTGACTCGACCTTCGGCAGAATCTAATTTGTGATGTTTTAATTCTGCGCGGATAGCAAACTCAAAGAGTGGCACACGACGGGCAATCAAATCGCGCAGTGCAAGATCGCCCTTTTCTTGACGAAGCTCGCACGGATCTAATCCATCTGGTTCAACAGCAACAAAGGTTTGTGTAACAAACTTCTGATCCTCACTAAAGGCGCGCAGCGCTGCCTTTTGCCCTGCAGCATCACCATCAAAGGTGAAGATAACTTCGCCTCTAAAAGCATCATCATCCATGAGCAATCTGCGCAAAATACGAATGTGGTCTGCGCCAAATGCTGTTCCACAGGTTGCAACCGCCGTTGTAATACCTGCAAGGTGGGCAGCCATGACATCTGTGTAGCCTTCAACGATAACTGCTTGTCGCTTTTTAGCGATCTCTTTCTTAGCGACATCTAAGCCATATAACACTTGGCTTTTCTTATAAATCGGAGTTTCAGAGGTATTTAAATACTTTGGACCTTGATCATCAGCATCACTAGCAAGCTTTCTGGCACCAAAACCAACTATGTCTCCTGAAATGTCTTTAATGGGCCACATCAAGCGATTGCGGAACTTATCGATCGGTCCTCTTTGACCCATCTTTGAAAGTCCGGCTAGCTCTAGCTCATCGATTGTGTAACCAAGTGCGCGCAGGTGCTTTGTCAGGCCATCCCACTCATCAGGTGAGTAACCAACACCGAACTGCTCGCACGCTGCGCGATCAAAGCCACGCTTTGTGAGCAACTCGCGGCCATGGGCCGCACCTGGTGAAGAATTAAGTTGTTCTTGATAAAACTTTGCCGCCTCACTATGTGCTGCGATTAAACGGTTTCGGGTGCTAGATGTGACAACTGATCCAGTATTTGATCCTTCGTCATAACGCAGGGTGTAACCAATGCGATCTGCAAGACGCTCAATAGTTTCGGTGAAGGTTAAGTGATCAATCTTCATCAAGAAAGCAATGACATCTCCACCTGTTTGGCACCCGAAGCAATGGAAGTATCCCTTGCTCGGTGTCACATGGAATGAAGGTGATTTTTCATCATGAAAAGGACACAAGCCTTTTTTCTGCCCACCACCTGCATTTTTGAGTTGAACATAATCTGCGACAACTTCATCGATGGGTGCACGATCTCGGATGTATGCAACATCCTCATCTCTAATGCGACCGCTCATGTTCGTACCCTACCGATTAGCAAGTAGACGTGCATGCAAGGCATAGGCACCCGGGTCAGTAAGGGCAGCAACTTGGTCAATAATCACGCGCATTTTGGCCACATCATCGCCCGCCTCGTTCCAGGGCTTCTGGAAGTAAGAATCTAGTTCATTTGGATATTTCAAAAGCATCTCTACTAGCTCACCAATGATTACCTGCTGTTTTGCATACCTATCTTGTGAATGCGCGGCGTTAATTAAGTAATGGCCAGCAATAGCTTTGAGGAAATCTACTTCTAGCTTTTGTTCACGTGGAATTTCAAGATCTGCGCCATAGCGTGAAAGTGGGCCATCACCGTGGACTTTACGTGTTTGCAACTCTGCTGCTAAAACAAATCTACCTATCAACTGGCTTGTTGAATCCTTCATGCGTGCAAGGCTGCGATGGCTTCCATCGTAATAATGTGGCCATGCAGAAAGAGCCGAAAGTCGTGCGTGAGCATCTAGTGCTTCTTGTTCTGTTGCATCGCTTTTGTAGTCAACTGTCATTACCTTGTATAGCTCTGCAAAGTCTTGCTCAAAGGTTTTAACAGAGACTTGACCCGCAAAGATTGCATCCTCTAAATCATGGACAGAGTAAGCACAATCATCAGACCAGTCCATTATTTGGGCTTCAATACATTTTTTTCCCACAGGTGCATTGGTGCGCATCCAGTTGAAGATTTCAACATCATCATCGTAAACACCAAACTTACGAGGATTTTCAGACCTAGCCCATGGATACTTTGTTGCACCATCTAAGGATGCACGAGTTAAATTAAGTCCCAGACTTTTTCCATTGGCATCAACTGTCTTTGCCTCTAGGCGAACGAGCAATCTAAAGCTTTGCGCATTTCCTTCAAAGCCACCAAAGCCTTCTGCAATCTCTGCCAACGCTTCTTCACCATTGTGACCAAAAGGTGGATGGCCTAAATCATGGGAAAGACAGGCAGTATCTTGCAGATCTGGATCTGCTCCCAGCGATTCTCCTAGTTCGCGGCCAATCTGTGCGCACTCCAAGGAATGCGACAGTCTGGTGCGCTGAAAATCATTTTCCCAAGGCACTGCAACTTGAGTCTTTGCAGCCAATCGTCGAAGCGATGCCGAATGAATTACTCGGGCGCGATCTCGCATAAATTCAGTTCGGCCTGCGCGCTTTGCAGGTTCATCGAGAAAGCGTTCTTGGTCAAAGGCGCTGTAACTCATGGAAATACCTTAGTGACAATATCTGCATCAGGTAAGTGATCACTAATCTGTAGTCCGCGCTTACCAACAGTTATATAGACCAAATACGCACCAGCTTCGCGAAGTAGGTATCTGTAACCACTATTTGCGATTGTATTGGGACCGGTTTGCACAGGTGAGCAGGTACTAATTACTCCCTGATCATTTGCCATCGCCATCGCACGCTTGCAGTGATAGGGATCTGTCACGATGATGACATCGCTGACATAACGCTTTTTCATAACTGCGGCATAGGCTTTAGTGCTCACTAAAGTGTCGCGTCCCTCTTCAATGGCAGTTATCTTTCTTGAGGGTATTCCATTCATGCGCAGCCAATACTTACCTGATGCTGCCTCAGTAGTTCTATCCCCTGGCGCACCTGCTCCCACAGTAATAATTGTGGATGCATACCCAAGATCATAAATTCTCTTTGCTTCAACCAAACGTGCTTCTAACGCTTCTCCTGGCCTGCCATTTAATTGCGCAGTACCCAATACAACGATGACATCTGCTTGTCTCACAACAGGATTCTTAGCTGCGCGCCACACTTGTGAAACTCCATAGGCAGGAGCAATCAAGGCAAGAACTACAACAATTGTGATGATGCGCCGAATGAATCTAAATAAGAACATTTACCCGCCTGAAAACGCATCCTCTAGTTCAACATGAACTAGTTCATCAGGGTCGTTCAGCCAACCATCAGGCAGTGTTGGTGGACGACCATGGCTTGTGCGACCGCGTGGTTTTTCTCCCACCTCTGTTGGATAGGGCTGATCTTCTAACTGATCCAAAAGATTGCGCATCTCTTGCAAGGAAGAAACCATTCCAAGATCATGTCTAATCTCTCGTGGAACACGGAAGCCCTTCAAATACCAAGCCATGTGCTTGCGCATATCGCGCATTCCACGATCTTCAGATTCTAAATATTCAACAATTAGATTTGCGTGACGGAACATCACTTCACGCACTTCATGCAAGGTTGGCGTGATCTGAACTCCATCACCTTTGAGCGCAGAGACTAAATCTGTAAACAACCATGGTCGCCCCAGACATCCACGACCCACAACAACACCGGCGCAGCCGCTCTGTTCAACCATAGATACTGCGTCACTACCGGACCAGATATCTCCATTGCCTAAAACAGGTACCCCGGTTGGCTTTAAATGCTCAACAAGACGGGCAATTGCAGACCAATCAGCTTTACCTTCATACATCTGGGCTGCTGTGCGAGCATGCAGTGCCACCCAAGCAACACCTAAGTCAGCAGCTGACTTTGCAGCCTCTAAATAAGTTTCATGATCGCTATCGATACCAATACGCATCTTTACCGTCACCGGTATTCCAAATGGCTTTGCTGCTTCAACTGCTGCACCGACAATGTTTGTGAAAAGTCTGCGCTTGAAGGGAAGGGCTGCTCCCCCGCCTTTGCGTGTCACCTTTGGCACAGGACAGCCAAAGTTCATATCAATGTGATCGGCTAAGTTTTCTTTTCCAATCATTGTCACAGCAGCGCGCATCGTTGTTGGATCAACGCTATATAACTGCACAGAACGTGGCCATTCATCTTTGCCCGGAACAATCATTCGAAGAGTCTCAGGGCGACGTTCAATGAGTGCACGTGCTGTAACCATTTCAGAGACAAATAATCCTGCACCTTGTTCGCGGCATAGTGTGCGAAAGGGTGCGTTAGTTATTCCAGCCATGGGTGCTAGAACAACCGGTGGATCTACGTAGTGATCACCGCTTGCTAATGGAAGTAAGAGTGGCTTTAGCAACCTAGTAAACGAGGTGCTAGCCATGCCTCGACCTGATCTAGGCCGATGCGCTCTTGCGCCATTGTGTCGCGATCGCGAATTGTCACGGCATTGTCTTCAAGTGTTTCAAAGTCAATGGTGATGCAGTACGGAGTACCAATTTCATCTTGACGACGGTAACGGCGACCAATTGCGCCAGCATCATCAAAATCAATGTTCCAGTTTTTGCGAAGTTGTGTTGCAAGATCGCGGGCCTTAGGAGATAGATCAGCATTGCGTGAAAGTGGAAGAACAGCAGCCTTAATAGGTGCCAGGCGATGATCAAGCTTGAGTACTGCGCGCTTTTCCATTTCGCCCTTGCTATTTGGTGCTTCATCTTCTGTGAATGCATCCATCAAGAATGTAAGTGTGCAGCGATCCACACCTGCTGCAGGCTCAATAACAAATGGAGTCCAACGCTCTCCCTTTTCTTGATCAAAGTAAGAAAGATCCTTACCAGAGGCTGCCGAGTGCGCCTTAAGGTCAAAGTCGGTGCGGTTTGCAATACCTTCTAGCTCGCCCCATTCAGTTCCTGCAAATTCAAACTTGTATTCAATATCTGCTGTGCGCTTTGAATAGTGTGACAACTTCTCTTTTGGATGATCGTAAACACGAAGACGCTCTGGGTTAATTCCAAGGTCCACATACCAAGCCATACGGGTATCAATCCAGTACTGGTGCCACTCTTCATCACTTCCAGGGACTACAAAGAACTCCATTTCCATCTGCTCAAATTCGCGAGTACGGAAAATAAAGTTTCCTGGTGTAATTTCATTACGGAATGACTTACCAATTTGGCCAATACCAAATGGTGGCTTCTTGCGTGAGGTAGTCATTACCTGATCAAAGTTAATAAAGATTCCTTGCGCAGTCTCTGGTCTTAAATAAGCAAGACCTGATTCATCTTCTACTGGTCCAAGAAAGGTCTTGAGCAATCCACTGAACTGCTTAGGAGTTGTGAACTGTCCCTTGTTTCCACATGCAGGGCAATTAACTTCAGTTAAAGACTCAGGCTTCTTCTTGTGCTTTGCTTCGTAGGCCTCTTCTAGGTGATCGGCGCGATAACGCTTATTACAAGCGGTGCACTCAGTTAATGGATCACTAAATGTTGCAACGTGTCCAGATGCTTCCCACACCTCTTTTGCCAAAATCACACATGAGTCAAGACCAACTACATCTTCGCGGCCCATGACCATGGACTTCCACCACTGGCGCTTGACATTGTTTTTTAGTTCAACACCCAATGGGCCGTAATCCCATGATGCGCGAAGTCCGCCATAAATTTCAGATGATGGGTATACAAATCCACGACGCTTTGCTAGTCCTACAATATTTTCTAAACGGTCCGTTGCCACAATATTCTCCATCCGGCTGGCTGTCGGCGAAAAGCAACGTGTGTTACTTCCGTAGGATTATTTTACTCTGCGTACGGCTTTTCATATGCACCGGGCTCGTCTATTGCCTGTGCCAAGATCGGAATTGCATTCATTTTCACATCGTTATTACTCAACGCTCTTCGATATGAGCCCACATTTTCCCAATGCGTCACCAGTGACCACAATGTTTGCTCATCAAGGTTTTGTCCGAACTCACCGCTGACATATCCCTTACACAGAGAAAACGCCTCAAGGGCTGTGCTCAGTTGTGCCTCAAATTGGGTGGCATTGGCCAAGGGAACTGTAAATCGAGCTATAGCAAGCATGGGTTGAGCGTAGTGGGATGAATTATGGAAATGATAA
>JBILAD010000069.1:0-6140 GCA_044354355.1 Candidatus Planktophila sp.
CCAAAATAAATGTAAACAAGGTAAATAGGTATGGCACAAAGCGCATGAACTCGTGACCGATAACCTCTTTAGCTAAGTTTTCACGCACAAATGAGTACACAGATTCACCAGCAAATTGGAACTTGCTTGGGACGATTGCTGCTTTGCGCGCGGACAATATAAAGAATGTTGAAATCAAAATTACAGAGAGAAAGACAAGAAGAATTGGTTTCGTTGTGTATACGTTGTCACCAAAAATTGGAGGAAGTTGGAAGTCTTTGGTGCTAGGTGGGACGAATCCTTCACCTTCAGCAGAACGCACTAGAACGCGCACGCAAACTCCTCACAGGCCAATGAAAATGGTCGATCTAACGGGAAGACGGGCCAACCCTATGGGAGAGGGGTTATTTATGAGAAATCGAAACGGCTGAGAAAAATGTGAGATTGTGCGTGAGTTGTGGATTATTCACGGCCAAAACGGAGCCAGACCAGGTAGATCGCCCCGCTGATTCCCACGAGCAGGCCAATCAGGGTGAAAATCCCCTTATCCAGCCACTTGTCCAGCCCATAGCCAATACCTCCCCAGAAGATCAGGCCAGATAGCAGGTATCCAAAGATCGACCACATTGCATTTTCATCGCTATTTGCCATGGTGACTCCTTCTAATCCTCATCAATCTTCGTGGTTACGGGCAGAGGTAAATGTAGGCGTAGTTTCATGTAACTGGCAATCTCGCCCCAGAGCCAGGCGATTGTAAGAGCCACAGCTGTGACCCCAAAGGCGATGCGGTTAATCGTGGCCCGATCTGTGTACTTGGCGATAGCCCATAACAGCGTCCCCAGCGCAAACAGCTTGGCAAAGTAAGAAAACAGCGCCATTGCCATCGTTGAGATCGGATCCAAATTACGAGTCATTCGAGAAACCGCAATATGAATAATAAAAAAGATGATCACAACGAATTGAGCAAGCAGTGCGCCCCAGAAACCACTTTTCCCCTGAACAACTGTTGATACTGCAATTGCAACAATGCTCACGACAAGTGTGGGAACAAATGCGCCTTTCAGTAATTTCGACTCGTTGCTTTGCTCACTCATGCCAATACCTTCTTCTTGTATTTCATAACAGCGGCACTTAATAACGCAAAAAATAATGCAGTTAATACAGCAACCCACCATGGCGCAAAAGCCAAGACTGTGACAGGAAATGCAATTGTCGCCGTCCACAAATACAGAATCAAAATAGTCTGACCAGTTGAGTTGCCGGCACTTAACAAACGATGATGCAGGTGCAAGTTATCTGGTGCAAAGGGAGATTTACCCGCTTTAACTCTCCGGCTAACTGCCAGAACTAAATCTAAAAATGGAATTGCAAGAACTGCAAAGGGAAGCAAGAGTGGCAATAGCGTTGGTCCTAATTTTTCTGCAGAGATTGCATTGGGATCAACTTGGCCGGTCAAAGTGATTGCAGAAACAGAGAGCAATAGACCTAACAACATCGACCCACTATCGCCCATAAAAATCTTTGCTGGACTGAGGTTATGAGGCAAGAAGCCAAGGCAAATACCTATTAATACAGCTGTTATGAGCGATGGCGCACCTGCCCGACTAAAGCCGTAATCAACTGCTAAAAGATATGCGAAAGCAAAAAAGGCAATTCCGGAAATCGCAACAACACCTGCTGCAAGCCCATCCATGCCATCGATGAAGTTAACAGCGTTGATTACAACTAGAACAATTAGTACGG
The DNA here is from genome assembly GCA_044354355.1 of Candidatus Planktophila sp. GTDB lineage: Bacteria > Actinomycetota > Actinomycetes > Nanopelagicales > Nanopelagicaceae > Planktophila. The sequence goes on from JBILAD010000069.1 coordinate 1,723, forward strand.
TGAGTAATTGGCCGATGCTTGGTGGCAAGGTAATCACACCATTGATGGGAAGCCACAAGATTTGAATTCCATAGATCAACAAAATGCCTGCGGTAAAGACTTGGCCGGCAAGTTTTGTGAGTGCATCTAACTCAAAGCGATCATCTGCCATTCCTAACAAAACAATTGCAGTTGATGCCAAAAATATTCCTTGTGCTTCATGCCCGATAGATTTTCCAACCAGTGGCAGATTGCCGACGATTAAGAAGGTAAGGGCCATTGCCGCCCACATCGCCACCCCACCCCAGCGTGCAGTGGGCGTGCTATGAATATCGCGCTCACGAATGCCGGCAACTGCCCCGAATCTAACTGCTTGGGTGCGAACAAGTGGAGTAATCAGATAACACAAAGCTGCCGATATCAGCAGGGTTATTAAGTACTCGCGCATTACTAGGTGTTATGCCTGGTAGATAGGAAAACGCGCAGTTAATGCATGAACCTCAGATTTAATCGCAGCATGTGCTGCTGCATCATCAGTTTTAATAGCCCGCGCAATTAACGTTGCAATCTGCTTCATCTCTGCAACACCCATTCCTTGGGTTGTTGTTGCAGGTGATCCCACTCGAATACCACTTGTGATGCCAGGCTTTTCTGGATCATAAGGAATTGAGTTCTTGTTCATAACAATTCCTGCAGCGCCGCATCGCTCATCGGCAACCTTGCCTGTAACACCGGTACTACGAATATCCATAAGTGCTAGGTGTGTTTCGGTACCACCAGATACTGCGCGCATGCCTTCTGCCTCAAGGGCTGCAGCAAGTGCCTTTGCGTTAACGATGACATCTTGTGCGTACTTTTGATAAGCAGGCGTTGCGCACTCTGCGAGCGCAATCGCTTTGCCAGCAACTGCAGACATGATGGGTCCGCCCTGCATTCCTGGAAATACAGCCTTATCAATTGCAGCTGCATGTTCTGCTTTAGCCAAAATCATTCCACCACGTGGTCCACGCAAAACTTTGTGTGTTGTAAAGGAAACAACATCTGCATATGGCACAGGTGAAGGAATTGCTTTACCGGCAACTAATCCAATGAAGTGGGCTGCATCAACCCACATGATTGCGCCAACTTCATCGCAAATCTCGCGAATCTTTGCAAAATCAACAAGTGATGGATAGGCCGTTGCTCCTGAGCAAATCATCTTTGGCTTTGAAGCTATCGCTTGGTCGCGCAACTGGTCGTAATCAATGAGTTCGTTGTCTTGGCGCACACCGTATGACTCGATGTTAAACCACTTACCTGAAAAGTTAACCGGAGATCCATGCGTTAAGTGACCACCATGTGCCAAGGACATTGCAAGAACTGTGTCCCCTGGCTTAGTAAATGCTTGATAGACCGCAACATTTGCTGAAGCACCTGAGTGAGGCTGAACGTTGGCATGTTCTGCACCGAACAAGCTCTTGGCACGATCGATAGCAAGGTATTCAGCCTTATCTACCTCTTCACACCCGCCGTAGTAACGCTTGCCTGGATAACCCTCTGCATACTTATTTGAAAGAGTTGACCCCAAAGCAGCAAGTACTGCGCGTGAAGTGAAGTTTTCAGATGCAATCAACTGCAGGTTGGTTTGCTGACGCTTGAGTTCAGATAAAAGAACTGCAGCGATATCAGGATCCTGCTGGGTTAATAGGTTGAAATCTGGGCCATAGAAAGTTTCGGACATGTTCAAACCCTATAGGGCGATGGGCTTACTCGCCTGTAGCGCCAGGAACGATTGCCTGAATTTCAGCTAGTGAGATGGCTCCCACGCGCAACACCCGGACGCCTGTTTCATCAGCCTCGATGACTGTAGAAATGGGACCTTTTCGAAGATTTCCATTGTCAAACTTGAGTGCCACATCAGAATCTAAAACAAAGATATCGCCTAAGGATTTAGCAGGTGCCATCCCCTTGCGTGATGCACTTGCAATTGCCAATGGACCGGTTTGTGCAGCAAGTGCCTTTGCAAACTTTGCTCGCGGAATTCGAACACTGACACGATCTAGCTGATTGTTATCGCCTAAATCCCAACTTAGTCCTAATTGTGGTCGCAGGTTAAGGGACAACATCCCTGGCCAAAACTTTTTCATCAACCCTTTAATTTCAGGTGTGACTTCACGAATGATGCCTTCAGTAGTTTTGACACTGCCAACAATTACTTGCGCTGCTGTGAAAAGGGGGTCTCCGCGCAACACATGCATTGCACGTACTGCATCTGCTCTAAATGCATCACACGCAAATGCATAGCTATTTTCCATTGGAATAATAATGATGTAACCATCTGCGATCGCTTTGGCAGCCTTATTAACATGGCGAGTGAGCTCACCCTTTTTAAGATCAATATCTTTTGCCATGGCTACCTCCTCACCGCACTAGTCCAACGGGGACGACCTACTAGGTCATCATGCAGGGCTATTTCTAGAAAATCTACTCCCAGTACTGCGGCAATTGCCGAGCCTTGTTCTTCTGTATGTTCAATTACCAAGACTCCCCCAGGCTTTAACAAGCGGCTGGCAGCAGCAATAAATATTTGCGGAATCTCCATTCCAGTGGGTCCACCAAACAGGGCGATGTGAGGCTCAAAGCCAGCAACATCTCGTGGCAAAATTTGAGAATCTGGAACATAGGGCGGGTTAGCAATTACAACATCGCACTTAATACCAGGCAACACATCTGCAACATCGCCTTCAACAACCCGAACATTTTCTGCAATTACTGAAACATTTTTCTTCAACCAGAACAAGGCTTCAGGGCTTTTTTCAACCGCAATAACTCGTGTTGTGGGAGCTTCAGTTGCAATAGCCAATGACAACGCACCAGATCCTGCACCTAGATCAATGACACTCACTGGTGCTGGCAGGTTTTCAATGTGTTGCAAAACTGCTTCCACAAGTAGCTCTGATTCAGGACGTGGAACAAGAACGCCAGGACCAACTTCGATATTGAGATATCTAAAGCCGGCCGTCCCCGTGAGGTATTGCAACGGTTCAAAGTTCAGGCGTCGATCTAAGAGATCATAGAACTGCTCTTCAAGTACATCTTTGTCTTCAATCCCAAGCAACGTTGATTCAACCAGGACCGTATTGTGTAGATCCATTCGGGATAAACCAAGAACATGTGCCAACAAATGCTCAGCATCTACTTCTGAAATACCAGATTCAGTTAACTGCGATTTAGCATCGCGCAGAATCTCCCTAACGTTCATTGAACTGCTGAGCATTTTAGTTCGCGTTTGCCAAACGTGCAGCTTTGTCAGCATCTAACAATGTTTGGATCATGTCATCTAGATCTCCGTTAAGTACGGCGTCTAAGTTGTTTGACTTGTAATTAACGCGGTGATCACTAATACGGTTTTCTGGATAGTTATATGTGCGAATACGTTCTGAACGATCAACTGTTCTAACCTGACTCTTGCGCTCTGCGGAGGCAATTGCTTCAGCCTTTTCTTGGGCATCAGCTAGAAGGCGAGCACGCAAGATACGAAGGGCAGATTCCTTATTCTGAAGCTGGCTCTTTTCATTCTGGCAAGAAACAACAATGCCTGTTGGAACGTGAGTTAAACGCACTGCAGAGTCAGTTGTATTAACAGACTGCCCACCAGGACCTGAAGAGCGATAAACATCTACGCGCACATCATTCATATTGAGATCGACATCTACCTCTTCTGCTTCAGGCAAAATAAGCACTCCTGCTGCAGAGGTGTGAATACGACCCTGGCTTTCAGTCTCAGGCACACGCTGCACGCGGTGCACGCCACCTTCAAACTTCAAACGTGCATACGGTGACTCGCCAGGTGCTGCAACACCCTTTGACTTAACCGCTACAGAAATATCTTTGTAACCACCCATTTCACTTTCAGTGGCATCGATAATTTCAACTTTCCAATTGTGCTTTTCTGCATAACGCATATACATACGCAATAAGTCACCAGCAAAAATCGCTGACTCATCACCACCAGCACCTGCTTTAACTTCCAAAATAACATCACGATCATCATTGGGATCACGTGGCAATAACAACTCTTCTAGCTTTAGAGCAGCCGCATCGCGTGTGGCTTCGAGTCCTGGAATTTCAGCAGCAAACTCTGGATCAACAGCTGCCAACTCTGCTGCTGCCAGTAAATCATCTTCAGATGATTTCCATGCTTTGAAACCTGCAACAACAGGACCTAGTTGGGCATAGCGACGCCCAAGCTTGCGAGCATTTGCTTGATCATCATGGATAGAAGGATCAGCCATCTTTGCTTCTAGTTCTGCGTACTCGCGCACCATCTCGTGTGCTGATGCAAAGCGATCATTACTCATTGACTGCTCCTTTCTAATCTGTGATCAATACCGAGTTAAACCTTGGGAAATAAAAAAACCGCGACCGCAACCCGACAAGGGCTGCGATGCGGTTTCTTT
>JBILAD010000081.1:0-5654 GCA_044354355.1 Candidatus Planktophila sp.
CATGCAGGGGGTCAGGGGTTCAAATCCCCTTAGCTCCACATATGAATAACAACGTGAATGACGAGCGCGAGCACGCGGCATACGACTTTGCCTACGTGCAGGAAAAGTGGCTGCCCGTTTGGGATCAGTTGCAACCATTTAAATCAGGACGCGCAGATGACACTCGTGAAAAGAAATATGTATTGGATATGTTCCCTTATCCATCTGGTGATCTTCACATGGGTCACGCCGAGGCATATGCACTAGGTGATGTGATTGCCCGCTACTGGGCGCAAAAGGGTTTCAACGTTATGCACCCAATTGGTTGGGATGCATTTGGATTACCAGCTGAAAACGCAGCGATCAAACGTAATTCAGATCCTCGCATTTGGACCTATGAAAACATCGAAGTTCAAAAGGCTTCAATGCGTCGTTATGCATGTTCATTTGATTGGGATCGTGTGTTTAACACATGCGACCCTGAGTACTACAAATGGAATCAGTGGTTATTCCTAAAGTTTTATGAGCGCGGATTGGCATATCGCAAGGACTCAGCAGTTAACTGGTGTCCTGGTTGCCAAACAGTTCTTGCAAACGAGCAAGTTGTTGCTGGGTTATGTGAACGATGTGACTCAACTGTCACAAAGAAGAAATTAAATCAGTGGTATTTCAAGATTACTGATTACGCAGATCGCTTGCTCGATGACATGGCACAACTTGAAGGTCATTGGCCTGACAAAGTGTTAACAATGCAGCGCAACTGGATCGGACGATCTACAGGCGCAAATGTGAACTTTGAAATTGAGGGTCGCACCGAATCAATTACGATTTACACGACCCGTCCAGACACTCTTTATGGCGCAACATTTATGGTTGTTGCAGTCGATAGTGAATTAGCAGCAGAACTTGTTCAGGGAACTGGCGTTGAAGCAGAGTTTGCTCAGTACTTGGAGACGATCAAGGCGGCTAGTGATATTGATCGTCTTGCAACAGATCGTCCTAAGAGCGGTGTTTTCCTTAATCGTTATGCAATTAATCCAGTTAATGGTGAAAAATTACCTATCTGGGCCAGTGATTATGTATTGGCAGATTATGGAACTGGCGCGATTATGGCCGTTCCAGCACATGATCAGCGTGACTTAGATTTTGCACGCGCGATGAAGCTGCCTGTTCGAGTTGTTGTTGAAACTGGCGAAGAGGATCCAAATTCATCAGGTGTTGCAACTGGCGGAGATGGAAAGCTTGTTAACTCAGATATTTTAAATGGCCTGAATAAGGCTGATGCGATCGCTGCTATCAATAAGAAGTTAGAGACAGATGGCAAGGGCGCAGCAGCTCGGAACTATCGTTTACGCGATTGGCTAGTCTCACGCCAGCGTTACTGGGGCACACCAATTCCAATCATTCATTGCCCATCCTGTGGTGAAGTGCCAGTTCCTGCAGATCAACTTCCTTTGACCTTGCCTAATGCTGAAGGTTTAGATTTGAAGCCAAAGGGAACATCACCACTGGGTGCTGCAACAGATTGGGTAAATGTTAAGTGCCCGAAGTGTTCTGGTGATGCAAAGCGCGATACAGACACGATGGATACCTTTGTTGATTCTTCTTGGTACTACCTGCGATATGCGGACCCAACAAATGCAACTGAACCATTTTCTAAAAAGAGCGTTGATACCTGGTTACCAGTAGATCAGTATGTTGGCGGAGTAACACACGCGATCTTGCACCTTCTATATAGCCGCTTCTTTACCAAGGTTTTAAATGATATGGGAATGGTTGATTTCAATGAACCATTTACTCGTTTACTCAACCAAGGAATGGTTGTCATGGATGGCTCAGCAATGTCTAAGAGCCGCGGCAACTTAGTACGACTTTCAGATGAGCTTGAAAACCATGGCGTGGATGCAATTCGCCTATCAATGGTCTTTGCTGGTCCACCAGAAGATGATGTTGATTGGTCTGATGTTTCACCTTCTGGTTCAGTCAAATTCTTAACCCGTGCGTGGAGATTATCTGGTGATGTGACAAGTGCCCCTGGTGTTGATTTCAGCACTGGTGATCTTGGATTGCGCAAAGCAACTCATAAAGCACTACATGATGCTTCATTTGCAGTTGAATCATTCCGATTTAACGTTGCAGTGGCTCGTGTGATGGAGCTTGTTAATGCCACACGCAAGGCGATTGATTCTGGTTGTGGGGCAGCAGATCCTGCAGTTCGTGAAGCTGTAGAGGCAATTGCAATTATGGTTTCACTGGTTGCTCCCTTTACAGCTGAAGAGATGTGGGAGCGACTTGGCCATAAGCCATGTGTGGCACTTGCTGGTTGGCCAGCAATTGATGAGAAGCTACTTGTTGCTGATGCTGTGACATCTGTGATCCAGATTAATGGCAAGATCAAAGACCGTATTGAAGTTTCTCCGACAATTTCAGATGTTGACCTAGAAAAGGCTGCATTGGCCTTGCCAAGTATTGTTGAGGCGCTGGCAGGTGTGAGCGTCAATAAGGTGATTACACGCGCACCGAAGCTCGTAAATATCGTTATCAACAATTAAGTAGCCAGCACTTCAGGGCGCTTAGCCCACAAATCACAATGCGGCAATGGAACAGTTACAAAGTGCCTTCGAATCCCTACGAAATTGGTGGTTTGATCTTCACTACTCTCAATCGCAAAAACGAGCCCTGTTAATTATTGGCTCTGTCTTACTCATACTTTCTGTATTCATTGTTGCGCGAGGAAATTCACAATCAAGTCAAGCAATCGAAGTTATTCCAATTACTATCGCAGAACCTGAAATCTTTGTTGATGTGACAGGTGCGGTAAACAATCCTGGCGTTTACACATTGACGGGAAAGTCCAGAGTCATAGATGCGATCAAGGCGGCAGGAGATAGTGCGCCAGGAGCAGATTTGAGCACAATTAATCTAGCCCGTGTTTTAAATGATGGGGAACAAATCTATGTTGACTCAACGGTTGTTAACAGCCGTGGAGTTCGTGTTTCAAAAGCGATACCTAGGGGTCCGATCAACATTAATAGAGCAACTGCCAGACAGTTAGATGCCTTAGATGGAGTGGGGCCAGTTATCGCACAACGCATCGTTGATTATCGAAAGATCAATGGCTCATTTTTAAGTATTGATGATCTACAAAAGGTGAGCGGAATTGGTGCAGCAAAATTCGCGCAAATCAAAGCAAAAGTCAGGATTTAATTGATTACAGAGCAGTAGCCCTTGGGGTTGCTATCTGGTGTGGGGCTCTGGTGCAAAGCGCCGTTTCGCCGTGGCGTATTTGTTTAGCGACGCTGATCCTTGTTCCGATCGGCTTTAGAAAAGCACGATTCCTAGTTTTTATCCTAGCCATTCTTGTTGGCGCAACGGCGATGTCTATCCGTCAGGCTTCATTAGAGAGTTCTGCAATTGCACAACACTTTGATTCGCAGGTTAACTTCACCGCCCAGGTAATGACCGATCCCAACCAAAGCGCTTCCGGTAAGTATTCAATTACCGCCAGGTTATTGGCATTTGAGAGTGATAGAAAACATTTTGCATTAAGGGTCCCGGTTCGCATTATTTCTCAGCAACGAGTTGAGCTTTTGCCAGGCCAAACAGTTAGAGCAACCGCTCGGGTTGTGCAGACTAATGAATCTCGTGTTGCTGCGATGTTGTTAGTTGATAAAGCTTTCGAAGTACTTACGCCTGCCTCACGGTGGGCATTTGCACTCGGTGCGATAAGAACTGGATTGCGCACGCATTCAGGTGCTGGTGATGCCGGGGCTTTGATACCTGGGATGGTGCTTGGTGATACATCCAAACAAACACCTGAGTTCAAAGATCAAATGAAAAGATCAGGGCTTACACATTTAGTTGCTGTTAGTGGTGCAAATTTTGCAATTGTTTCTAGCTTTGTTCTGTGGTGCATGCAATTTGTGATTAAACGCAACAAGTACCGAATGATCGCCACAGCAATTGCACTGACTTGTTTTATCGCACTAGTTAGACCTTCACCGTCGGTGCTGCGTGCTGCGGCAATGGCAGCGGTGCTTTTATCGGCACATGTGATGAAACGTAAGACTGATTCATTGCCAGCTTTAGGTTTTGCAATTGCAGCCGTTGTGCTGGGCGATCCGTGGCAATCCCGTGATGCCGGGTTTGCACTCTCTGTTCTTGCAACTGCCGGATTACTCCTCTTTGCTCCTGTTATTGAGGCTCACTTACCAACACACAAGAAATTAGCAGGTGCGCTAGCACCCCCCATAGCCGCAATAGTTTTTTGCTCACCTATTTTGGTTGCTCTATCTGGTTACTTATCGCCGATGAGTATCTTTGCCAATCTACTTGCAGCGCCATTTGTTGCTCCAATAACAATTGTGGGCTTTATAGGCGCTTTGGTTTCACCCTTTGCACCCGCAATAACATCGATCTTGATTTACTGCATAAGAGTGCCTGCAGGTGTAATTACGGCAATTGCCAAGTGGAGTTCGCAGTTTCCAGTATTGACGATTCACAATGGATTAATTGGTTTCGCAATTGTTGCAGTCTTAGTTGTTTTTCTTTGGCTCTTCAAGAAAAGTTGGCGCAGAAGCACAGCTGTTCTCATTGTGCTCGTTCTTTCTTTAACCTGGTTGCAACGTTGGCCAGCGGGGGATTGGCAGATTGCAAACTGTGATGTTGGCCAAGGAGATTCAATGGTGATCAACCTTGGTCATGGCCGAGCAATAGTCATTGATGTTGGTCCAGATCCTGTTGCTGAAAACAAGTGCCTTAGAAATTTGGGTATCAAAGAGATTCCATTACTTGTTCTGTCTCACTTTCATGCAGATCACGTTGGGGGATTGTCAGGACTATTGCAATCTCGAAAGGTGGGTCAGGTTTGGATTAGCAATAATCTTGAGCCACTGTTAGAAAGCACTCACTCATTGTCCTTGTTGAGCAAAAGCACAGTGGTCACAGTTCAAAAAGGTTTGGTGTCTCAAATCGCAGGGATTCAATTTGAAGTCCTATGGCCAGAAAATATGACTAGAAAATTTGAAGTAATGCCAGGTGAAGGCTCACAGATTAACAATTCAAGTATTGCGATGATTGTGTCTACTGCCGATTGGAGTATTTTTACCGCAGGTGATCTTGAACCACCTGCCCAACATGAAATTCTGGGATCAGTTCGCGCAGTGGACATATATAAGGTCTGTCATCACGGTTCTAAGTATCAGGATGAGGAGTTAATGAGCGCTTTGTCAGCCCAAATAGCGGTGATAAGCGTTGGAGTGAAAAACTCCTATGGCCACCCAGCGCCAGAAACTATTGCCTCTTTGACTAGACTCGGCACACAAGTAGTTCGAACAGATATCGATGGGGCCATAGCCATCACGGCTAAGGTGCATCATCTGCGGGTTCGAAAGAGCAAAGGAACAATCAGATTGTTCTACTGGAGCTAAAGGGGGAGTGCAATGAATGCGTTGTATTTGATCCTTGGCTCAGAATCTGCTTTAGCAGATCGTGCCCTCACTAAATTAAACGCTCAGTTAAAAGATGAGAATGCAGAAATTACTACCTTGTTTGCAGCCGACACTATTGTTGGCGATATTGCAGATGCCCTAGCACCATCATTGTTTTCTGAGCGACGGGCATTAATCATCCGCGACTTGCAAGATTTGCCAGAAGATAATCGCGATGAAATTACT
>JBILAD010000070.1:0-6038 GCA_044354355.1 Candidatus Planktophila sp.
ATTGATCGGTTTGCCTGTAGTTATTGAAAATGATGCCAATGCTGCAGCATGGGGTGAAGCAAAGTTTGGTGCAGGTCGAAATCAAAATCACATGATGATGTTGACTGTTGGTACCGGCATTGGCGGAGGAATTGTTGTCAATGGCGATTTATACCGAGGAGCTTTTGGCATAGCTGCTGAATTCGGGCACCTACGTGTTGTACCCGACGGACATCTTTGTGGATGTGGTGCTCGTGGATGTTTTGAACAATATGCATCCGGAAATGCATTACTACGCCATGCTCGAGAGGCAATTAGTGCTAGCCCTGAAATCGCACGTAACCTCTTATCTCGTGGTGATGGAACGATTGCAGGATTAACTGGACAAGCAATTACAGATGCTGCGCGCGAGGGCGACCCAGTTGCACTTGCAGCTTTCAACACGACAGGTCAGTGGCTTGGCGCAGGTATTGCATCGCTAGCGGTTTTGTTGGATCCAGCATGTGTTGTTATAGGTGGCGGAGTAATTGATGCAGGCGAAATTTTGTTGAAGCCAACTCGTGAAGCACTTGAACGCACGATGCCATTTGCTGGCAAGCATCCTTATCCAACTTTGATCGCTGCCGAATTAGGCAATGAAGCAGGTCTTGTTGGTGTTGCAGATTTGGCTAGAGTTTAATTCTCAAAGGGATAACGCAAGCCAATCTGTGATCGCACAGCGTCCAGAGTCCCCATGATGTCAACGGTGTCTTTCCACGTCAGAATCTCTGATTGATTCTTACCTGACTGGACTAACTTCTTGAATGCCTCTGCTTGTTCGCGCAAACCATGTCCCGTATAGGTATGAGGATATTGCGTTACTGAGCCATCAAATAAGACAACTCTCATGCTTGTTGGGTTATAGAAAGTTCGATCTATCTCTAACCAACCATTAACGCCAGCAACCACAGCCCGACATGGTGTTTGCTCGATCATGGTGGTGGTCAAAATTGCTTGTGCCCCATCGGCGAAATCAAAGATCATGGATGTTTGAGCATCAACACCCTTGTCTGTCAGTACAGCACTTGCGGTGATCTTTGTTGGGTTTCCTAAAATCATGTGAGCAAAAGAAACTGGATAAATACCTAGGTCTAGTAGTGCGCCTCCTGCAAGAGAAGGTTCAATCAACCGCGGAATATTTCTATCTGCTAAACGTTGTCCATGATCTGCTTGCACAGTCAGAATTTGTCCTAGAACTCCGCTTGCGATTATTTCGCGAACATGTGCGTAGTGGGGTAAGAATCTGGCCCACATCGCTTCCATCAGTGCAACGCCATTTTTCTCTGCCGCGGCGACCATCTCTCTGGCTTCATGTGCGTTAACGGCAAATGGTTTTTCACACAAGACAGGTTTGCCAGCGTTGAGTGCAGAAATCACATTGTCTTTATGTGAAGGATGCGGCGTTGCCACATAGATCGCATCAACAGTTGAATCTGCAACAAGCTCTTCATAACTCCCGTATGCGGTTCCACCAAAACTCTTTGCAAACTCTTGTGCGTTACTAAGAGTTCTGGAACCAACGGCTGCAACTTCATGTCCATCAAGTAGTTGTAAATCTTTTGCAAATGCACGGGCAATTCCGCCAGGTCCTAAAATTCCCCATTTGAAAGTACTCATAGAGCTGCTCCATCATCTTCGTGATAGCCACGGTTGAGCCAACGATTAATTGCGCGCTTTGCTGAGGCAATAAATCCTTGAGGTGTTTGACGTGGGGGATTGGGTTGAACAAACTTTTCTTCATCAATACGATCAAGATCATCTAGATAGGTTGTCGGGGCAGATTCATCTAAAGACAGGCCAGAGACTATGGATTCGAACTCAGAGCGAATTAACTCCTCCTCATCGAAATCTTCTGGCTCTTTTTTCCCGCTATTCACCCTCAGATAGTGTCATAGTCGTCAATAACCACTAAATTAATCCCGTGTTCAACAACCTGCCCTACGGAGCCTTGCGAGCATTCCTTACCCCATTCTTAATGCTCGCCTTTCGTCCCAAGGTGCGTGGACTTCGCCATGTTCCGGCCAAAGGTCCGGTAATCATCGCCTCCAATCACTTGTCCTTTAGCGATTCAATTTTCATGCCACTAGTTGTCCCTCGCAAAGTTACATTCTTGGCAAAGAGTGAGTACTTCACTTCACCTGGACCTAAGGGATTGTTGAAAAAGTTAACCTTCATCGCACTTGGTCAAGTACCGGTTGATCGTTCTGGTGGCCGCCGTAGCGAGGCAGCACTTATTACTGGGCTGAAGGTATTAGCAGAAGGAAATTGCATCGGTATTTATCCTGAAGGAACTAGATCACCAGATGGACGTCTCTACAAAGGCCGGACAGGTATTGCTCGGCTAGCAATTGAATCAGGTGCACCCGTTATTCCAGTTGCTATGTCCAACACCGACAAGATTCAGCCAACAGGAAAAGTCATTCCTAATGTTAAGCGAGTTGGCATGAGCTTTGGTGCACCGATGTATTTTGATGGGGACTCAACGGATTTGCAGTATCTTCGAGATGTAACCGATCAAATCATGAATGCGATTCATGCAATGTCAGGCCAGGAGTACATCGACATCTATGCACCTAAGAAAGCAAAGCTAGGCGAAGTTCAAGAAGAGGATTAATCCAAAGCGTTGCGTGCTACCAAGTAGTTACATGTTTGGCATTCAGGTCCTGCATCAGGTAGTTCGCCTTCAAGAACATCAATGAACTCACCAATAACTTTCAAGAAGTTTGCTTGATCGCGCTCAACCGGAACATATTTTTGAAAGACCCCGAAGCCATAATCAGCGGCAGAGGTTCCAATGGCAGTAGTTGGCTTCCAGACTAATAAGCCAATCGATGCAACCGTTTGAGACTTTCCGGCAGCTGGATTTTCAAGGCTGTATGCATATGCCTCTAGCTGGGGTGAATAAAACTGGCCACTGTCTCGTTGGCTATCTGAGACTTTGCAGTCGATCAATCCGATTGTGCCATCCTCATTTGTGGCAACAAGGTCGTATTTTCCTAATATGCGCCAACGTGTTTCAGCACCGTTCACAACTAGCGGCTTGCTCTTAACCCACTCGCCCCACTTAGTAACTTTCCCCGCTCGAAGAGAAGGATCAATGGTTGGCATATCTGCGCCTTGAAAGTGTTCCTCTTGTAGGGCAGCCATTGTGCCAACGAGTGGAAAAGCACCGGGCATAGTTACTTTGAACCAGTACTTAATCCACAAACATCTTTTGCAGGTGGAAAGACCAAAAGTTAAATCTGATGGAGAAATGTTTTCGCGGGCTGGCTTGGCTGGTTTAATCATGAAGCAATTGTGTACTTAGCCACTGACAATTGCACTGACCAAAACAGATACACCCAGGATGACCATGATGAGGCCGCCTCCAGCGCGCAGAGTTTCTAAACGTTTGGAGTCTGTGGCAAGCCAAAGGCGGGCGGTGCCAGCCAGCATGCCCCAGGTGCCATCTGAAAAAAATGCCAAAATCGCAAAGATCGCACCGAGAAGAATTAATTGAGAAGTAACGCTGCCTCGTTCTCTATCGATGAACTGGGGAACTACAGCTGCAAAGAAAACAACTCCCTTGGGGTTAAGCGCTCCGACCCAGTAGCCATCCCACATTGAACGCAGGGGACTGGGCGCAACATCACCTTGGTTAGTCATGTCAGCTGCATGTGCGCTGCGTTTTCTAAATGCATCGATTCCAAGGTAGATCAGATAAAGACCGCCGCCCCATTGGACTGCAATGTAGGCAAGTTCTGACCGTTGCAAAATTGGACCGAGTCCAAGTGCGACAAAGACCGAGAGTGAAAAAGCACCGGTTACATTGCCAGCGACTGAAAATACCGCTGTCTTTCGACCCCACGCGATGGCCCGAGCGATGACAAACAAAACGCTCGGGCCAGGCGCTAAGATAATCACCATCGCGGCAACGATGTATTCAGGAAGCCGCGATGGAATGATCATGCAGGGATGTTACTTATTACCTCGTGCATCTGCAATTGAGTGAAGAATTCGATACCCAAGGATTGCTACCAATGTAGCGTTGATAATTCCGTTGAATGTGTAATCTCCACGAGTCCATGACATATCGGCGATACCGATAATGAGGGCAGAACCTGCAATCAAAAGATTAGTTGAGTTAGCAAAATCAACCTTTCCTTCGATCCAAATGCGAGCTCCGACAACACCGATCATTCCAAAGAGTGCAACGCCAACTCCACCGAGTGCTCCTACTGGGGTAGCGCTTAGTACTGCGCCAAACTTAGGAGATAGTGAAAGTCCAATTGCACCCACACCTGCGATCCAATAAGCAGCAGTTGAGTAGACACGGGTTGCAGCCATAACTCCAATGTTTTCAGCATACGTAGTTGTTCCAGAACCGCCACCAAAGCCAGCAAGTGTTGTTGCAACACCATCTGCCATTAGTGCTGTGCCCATTTGATCATCAAGATCTTTGCCGGTCATTGAGGCAACTGCCTTAACGTGACCAACATTCTCTGCGATCAGAACAAGTACTACAGGTAGGAACAAAACAATTGCCTTGCCATCAAAGGTTGGATTTGTAAATGTAGGTAGGGCAAACCACTTGGCTGCCTTGATGCCATCTGTAGCAACATCGCCCTGCACAAAAGCGAGGCCGTATCCGATCATGAGACCTAGGAAGATACTGATGCGGCCAAGGAAGCCACGAGAAAATGCCGAGATTAAGCCGATAGATGCCAAAGTAACAACACCAATCATTGGAGCGGCTACAAAGTTATTCTTAGCAGCACCCGCCAAGTTCAAACCAATGACCATAACGATTGTTCCTGTTACAACAGGTGGCAACATCCAGTTGATCCAGCCAATTCCCCATTGTTGAACGATCAGACCAACAGCTGCAAGGATCAGGCCAGTTACTACGACGCCACCAAGTGCTGCTCCCATTCCACCGCTTGTCTTTGCAGCGGCGATTGGTGCCAAGAATGCAAAGGATGAACCTAAGTAGCTAGGAACTTTATTTTTGGTAAGTGCCAAGAAAAGGAGAGTTCCGATTCCTGAGAAAAACAATGTTGTAGTTGGGGGGAAGCCCGTAATGATTGGTACTAAGAATGTTGCGCCAAACATTGCCGCGATGTGTTGCAGGCCGACACCGATGGTGCGGGGCCAGGTAAGGCGCTCATCAGTTAAGACAACCTCGCCATGGCTAATTGACTTTCCGTTTCCATGTAGTTTCCACGAGAGTAGAGACACTTGAAACTTCCCTTCTTTTGAGTATCCGGAGTAGGACACTCCTAAAAGGGTAGAACTGTGCTGGGCGTTACCTGTGTAAACGCCACACCCGGGAAGGGGTAAAGATCAGCCTGGCTGGCGAGTCTGGGTTGCGCTGGGCGGGTATATCCCAATAGATTACGGCTCGATATATCGAATAGATACATTCAACGGAGTATTACAAAGCAGAAGGGGGAAGGATCAGATGCGCTCACGTTCAGAGTCGCTTGAATTCGCCCTCCTAGGCCTGCTCTCGCAAGCCCCATTGCATGGCTACGAGCTCCGCAAGCGCATTGGAACCATCTTCGGTCCATTCCGCGCATTGTCATTTTCAGTTCTCTACCCCCAGCTTCGTCGAATGATGGAGGCGGGTCTCATTGAAGAAACCGTTGTTGAGGCAACATCTCGTCGCTCTCGCATTGTCTATGCCATTACAGACAAGGGCGCTCGCAGATTTGAATCCCTGACCGAATCGGTAACACCTGAAACTTGGGAGGATGAAGGTTTCGAAATTCGTTTCGCATTCTTTAGCCCAACCTCAGCAAATAACAGAGTAAGAATTCTTGAGGGACGCCATCGTCGCCTCAAGGAGAAAGCCGAAATCCTTCGTGGTGAACTCGAGAAGTCACCTGTTGGTATCGACAAATATCTGGAGGAATGGCGACGTCATTCACTGGAGACAGCTGATCGAGAGATTGCTTGGCTGGAAGACATGATCAAAACCGAGAGGAAATAGAGTGAATATCACAACCGGTAAAGGCGACATCCGTGTTGCAATCGTTGGC
>JBILAD010000071.1:0-6007 GCA_044354355.1 Candidatus Planktophila sp.
TGCAAACCCTATTAAAAGGACCCCTCGCACACCCGCCAGAGCGGACCTACCCTTGCTGCATTCCTGCCCTGGGGGAGTTCAGTACGGTAACGCCGTACGAGGGATCTGGCGTAATCATAGTTACAGCGACCGATAGAGTTCACCTCCTCGGGAGGATTCGCATAGCGGCCGAGTGCGCACGCTTGGAAAGCGTGTATAGGGCAACCTATCGAGGGTTCAAATCCCTCATCCTCCGCTGGTTAGATCTCAACCCCAATGAACTTGGTCTGCAAGAACTCGTGAATTCCATCGAAGCCACCTTCGCGGCCCAAGCCTGATTGCTTCACGCCACCAAAGGGTGCTGCTGGATCTGAAATAACACCCTTGTTGATTGCAACCATTCCTGATTCCATCGCCTCTGCTGTGCGCAGTGCACGTGTGAGGTTAGAAGAAAAGACATAACTAATAAGACCGAATTCGGTGTCATTAGCCATTTCAATGCCTTCTTCATCTGTGTCAAAAATGACGATCGGTGCAACTGGACCGAAGATTTCATGAAGCAGGATCGGATTGTCTTTTTCAACGATCAAAACTGTTGCTGGGTAGAAAGCACCTTCGCCTTCTGGCTTAACTCCACCAACTTCAACCTTTGCACCAGCTGCGATTGATTCATCAACTATGTCAGCAATCTTGTTGCGCTCTTTCATTGAAACATATGCACCAAGTGTTGTTGTGGCTTCTGTTCCGCGGCCCATAACGTAAGAGCTCATAGACTTTGTCATCTCTGCAATGAACTTTTCTGCAATACCGCGTTGAACAAAGATGCGGTTTGCAGATGTGCAGGCAGCACCACCGTTGCGCATCTTTGCAAGAGACAGCTGCGGAATAGTTACTGCTAAATCTGCATCATCATGAATAACAACTTGTGCGTTTCCGCCAAGCTCCATCGAGCAACGAATGACGCGGTCTGCTGCCTCCTTTAGCAGGATGCGACCAACTTCAGTTGAGCCTGTAAATGAAAGATTCTTTACACGTGGATCATGCAGCATCTTTGAAATTGCCGGTCCAGTTTTTTCTGGAAGAACTAAATTAAGAACACCCTTTGGCAATCCTGCGCGTTCCATCAAATCAACGATGTACATCGCAGTAAGTGGGGTTTCACCCGCAGGCTTTAAAATCATTGTGCAGCCAGCAGCAACTGCTGGGCCGATCTTGCGTGTGGCCATTCCTGCTGGGAAGTTCCACGGTGTAATGAGAATAGAAACACCGATTGGTTCGTGTGAAACAAGGATTCGCTTATCCCCTGATGGAGATTTACGGAAATCACCTGGGGTGCGAACTGTTTCTTCTGCAAACCAACGGAAGAATTCAGCGGCATACGTTGCTTCACCGCGAGCATCTGGCATCGCTTTACCGTTTTCGCGAGAAATCAAAGTTGCAATGACTTCATTCTCTGCTGTCATTAACTCAAAAGCTTTACGTAAAATCTCTGAGCGATATCTAGGAGCGGTCTTTGCCCACGCTTTTGCTGCGCCGTCGGCAGCTGCGATTGCGGCATCACACTGTGCATCGCCGGCTAGGGATACTTCGGCAATTACTGAACCGTCGCTTGGATCGTAAACAGGTAACTTTCCAATTCCATCAACCCATTGGCCATCGATATATAACTGTGTATGCATAGGCCAAAGCATACGCTTTACGCTTAAAACAGTGAAGACGGAAGGCTTTCAGGTAGAGTGATACATATTAAATTGCAGTAAATGCAATAAAAAGAGGAGTTCTCAGTGCCTAAGTCGTGGACCGATGATGCGCCAGTCCCAGAAGTTTTAAAGGATCACGCTCACCTGAAGGACTCTTTCTTCTACACAATCAAACGTCGCTTGCTGGGAAATCCGCTTAACCGTCACTCTTTAGGGCATCAGCGCCTTAATAAGCGTTATGCATTAGGAATTCTTTCATCTGACTGTATTTCATCATCTGCATATGGTTCAGAGCAGATCTTGATTGCATTACTTCCGGCATTTGGATTAGCAGCTTTTGCACTCTTAATGCCGATGACTGCGGTCGTTTTGGTAATTCTTCTCATTATTACTCTCTCCTATCGCGATGTAATCAATGTTTATACAAAGGTTGGTGGGGCATACATAGTCTCTCGCGATAACTTCGGTCCTGTAGTTGCACAAATTGCAGCTGTTGCCTTGATACTTGATTACATCGTGACAGTTGCAATTCAATCTGCAGCAGGCGTTGCCGCAATTATTTCTACTTTCCCCTCACTTCATCCATACAAGATCCCAATGATTTTGGTTGTGATTGTTCTACTCACCTACGGAAATCTACGTGGTGTGAAAGAGGCTGGTAAAGCATTTGCTCTACCTACTTATTTCTTCGTCGGTTGTATGTTTATTGTTTTCTCAGTTGGTTTATACAAGCAGTTCAATGGAACATTAATTCAATTAAGTGTGGAACAACCTGGCGCTGTTGAGATCGGACAAGAACAAGGTTTACTGACTTTTGCAGCAATCTTTATTCTGCTTCGTGCCTTTGCCAATGGTGGATCTTCGCTAACAGGATTAGAGGCAATCTCTGATGGAGTTGCATTGTTTAAGACTCCTGAGCATGTAAACGCACGCAGAACCCTTTACATCATGAGCACATTGCTCGGAACTCTAGTTCTTGGAGTTTCCTGGTTTGCCCACAAGATTCATGCAGTTCCCTATGAGACAGGCACCCCAACGGTTATCTCTCAGATTGCTAAAACAATCATGGGAGAGGGTGCTGTCGGGCAGATCATGTTCGTTATGGTCCAGCTAGCCACAATGCTTATTCTCTTTGCTGGCGCAAACACCACCTATAGCGCATTTCCTATTTTGGTTAACTTCGTCGCAACTGATGGCTATTTGCCGCGTCAATTAACAAAACGTGGACACCGTTTGGCCTTTTCTAATGGAATTCTTCTCTTAGCCGGTGGAGGAATCTTCTTAGTCCTCATTACTGCAGGCTCTGTTGAACACTTAGTGGCATTTTATGCCCTTGGTGTTTTCACAGGATTTACTCTGGCTGGTTTTGGAATGACCCGACATGCTTTGCGACACAAAACAGGACAGTGGCGTGCAAAGGTATTTATCAATGGTCTAGCAGGCAGTATCTCTCTCATTGTCGTAATCATTTTTTCAATTGTGAAATTTACCGAAGGCGCTTGGTTGGTTCTAGTTACTGCGCCAATTATGGTTATAGCTTTCTTACGTTTGCGTCGCCAGTACACACGTGAGCAAGAAGCTTTAGCTGTTAAGCAGCACCAAGAGCGTGCCACATCAATCGCACGTCACGATGTAACAGTGTTGGTTGATAACGTTGATATTGCAACAGTGGGTGCAATTCGTTACGCGCGTAGTTTGAAGCCCCGTAATTTATCTGCAGTCCACTTTGTCATCGATGATCGTCGTGCTGAAGCAATTCAAAAAGCTTGGGCAGAATCTGATGCACTAGATGATGTGACACTTGAGTTAATCGATTGCCCTGATCGTCGTCTTGCAAACGCTGCATTGGATTATTCAATCCGTATGACCGTGAAGCCAGATGTTGAACTAACTTTGCTACTTCCACGCCGTGCTTACTCTGGATTCTTAGGACGTTTGCTTCATGATCAAACAGCTGAAGAAATCGCAGCACCTATCTCGCAGCTTCCACGTGTTGTTGCAACAATCGTTCCTTTTGATATTGATCGCATAACATCTGGCAAGAATTTACTAACGGCGGCAAAAGTTGCACCAGTAGTTGCTGCACCAAAACCAGTTAAGAAGGATGTGCCAGTTAACTTTGAGCCTGTCAGTCACTACGCTGAAAATGTGACTCCTATTGGCAATATTGAATGGCGAAAGCGCGCTCAGGTACAAGGCCGTGTGACTTCGATCAAGACTGCACCTCGCGGATCAGCCCCGACTCTTGAAGTTGAGATTTGGGATGAAACAGGTGGGGTTTCACTGCACTTCTTGGGCCGTCGCGAAATCGCAGGTCTTGAAGTTGGTTCTCAGTTGCGCGCAGAAGGCATGGTTGGTGAAGAAGAAGGATCTATGGTGATTCTTAATCCTTCTTACGAACTTCTTGTATAAAAGATTTAATCAATTCACCGCACTCTTCAGCTAAAACTCCTGCTCGAACCTCAGTTCTAAAGGTGCTTCGTGGATCACGAAGTAGGTCCCACACCGATCCCACTGCACCTGCTTTTTCATCCCACGCTCCAAATACAACTGTCTGCAAACGAGATTGTGCAATTGCACCAGCACACATTGCACATGGTTCAAGTGTCACAACAAGTGTGTGATCTGTTAAATGCCAATCCCCTAGTTTTTCTGCTGCGTTTCGAATCGCAACAATTTCAGCATGTGCGGTTGGATCATTGTGTAGTTCGCGTTCATTGTGACCTGTTGCAATTAGTTCACCAGCACTATTAAAGATCGCAGCACCGACTGGAATATCTTGGCTTGCCACTGCTTTACGCGCCGCACCAAGTGCAACGCGCATCATTTCAATATCGTTCACAGATCCAATAACTCCGTGAACTGTTCACCAAATCCTAAACGGGCAGCAATAGCTTCCAGTTGTTCATCTGGAAATAACTCTTCGTCATCACATAAAGCAGAAATTTCCATACCGTTCATTCCAAGATCAGCCAATATTTCTAGGTGTCCGACAGGGCCTGGTTCTTCATCATCTTCTGGAATTGGAAGGTCTGCAATCTCCATTAACTCTTCTGCTACTGGATAATCAAGTGCAGCTGTTGCATCACTTAAGAACAATGAAATATGTGAACCTAGAACACGAATTAAAATGAAGAACTCTTCATCGATTGCAATCAACGCAATTGAGCCACCATTTGTTTGTTGTGACTTCAGGCGAGTAATAATTTGTGCGATGTCATAAGGGTCAGGCAAGGTGCCCAAGGTCCAGCGACCATCTTCGTGCCAAGCCGCTACAGCAAAGTCCATTTCACTTGTGAGGTCGCTTACAACGTCGTCGATTGCGTCAAAGGATTCAATCTCTTCAACGAGCTCTTCTTCGAAATCAGACATGTGCCCATACTTTCACTCATTGGAAAGGAATGAAACCCCTGTAAGGTAAGACCCATGAAAGTACATGTTGCCAATCACCCACTCATCAATCATAAATTGACGGTTTTGCGCGACGAACGGACCGATTCACCAACATTTAGACGCTTGGTCGAAGAGCTTGTAACCCTGTTGGCATACGAGGCAACCCGCGATGTGCGCACGCACGAAGTAGAAATTACAACCCCTGTAGTTAAGACAAAGGGTCAGAAATTAGCTGAACCTCGTCCGGTGGTTGTGCCAATCCTGCGCGCAGGTCTAGGAATGCTTGAAGGAATGACTAAGTTGATTCCAACGGCTGAAGTTGGCTTCTTAGGAATGGTGCGCGACGAGAAAACTTTAGAGGCAAGCACATATGCAAACCGTCTGCCTGATGATCTTTCAGGTCGCCAAGTTTTCGTTTTAGATCCAATGCTGGCAACTGGTGGAACCTTGATCATGGCTTTTCATTACCTAATTGATCTAGGTGCAACAGATATCACTGCAGTGTGCATCTTGTCTGCCCCTGAGGGAATTGCAGCAGTAGAAAAAGAGTTTGCAAACAGTCGAGTACCAATCACAATTGTTACCGGCGCACTTGATGAAAAGTTAAATGAGCACGGTTACATTGTTCCGGGCTTGGGCGACGCCGGCGATCGCTTATACGGAGTTGTATAAATGGCATCGACGTCACCTGGATACGGAATCACAATTCGTGTCGAAGGCTCCCCAGCTTCAAATCCTGTAGCACTAGCAACAACAGTTATTACAGGAGCAGGTGCAACAATTACTGCACTTGATGTCGTTGAGTCTTTACTTGATAACGTCGTTATCGACATAACATGCGACACAATTGATGCTGAACATGCAGAACAAATCACTGCAGCTATTTCTTTAAACCCTGATTTAACTGTTCGCAAAGTAAGTGATCGAACATTCCT
>JBILAD010000007.1:0-22537 GCA_044354355.1 Candidatus Planktophila sp.
GAAACCGTTGTTTATCCTCACCACGGGGCAGCATTAATTGAAGCTATTGAAACTCGTGTGATCAAGGGTGAAGAAAAGACCTACCTAGTGTTAAAAGTTGCTCAAGGAGATCTCACAGTCCGCGTTCCTGCAGACAATGTGGATCTAGTCGGAGTTCGTGACGTTGTTGATTCAGCAGGCCTAGATCGCGTATTTAGCGTATTGCGCCAGCCATACACAGAAGAGCCAACAAACTGGTCACGTCGTTACAAGGCAAATTTAGAAAAGCTTGCTTCAGGTGATGTTATCAAGGTTGCCGAAGTTGTTCGCGATCTCTACCGTCGCGATCTAGATCGTGGACTATCAGCTGGGGAAAAGCGCATGCTCGCCAAGGCGAAGCAGATCCTTGTGTCAGAGCTCGCACTTGCTGAGCGCACTGATGAAGAAAAGGCTGCAGTAATCCTTGACGAGGTTTTAGCTTCCTAATTTATGACACCTTCTCTGAAGGTTGTTGTGGTGATTACATCGCCAATTGCATTCCAAAAGCTAAAGAATGAAAGCATCCTACAAACCTGCCTTGAAACTTCACGGGCATTTGTTACTCAATATGGATCTAACGCTCACTTAGCAATTGCAGGGACCAAGGAAACACTCGCACAGGTTGCCGATCTGGATTGCGAAAAGATTGAATGCGACCCAAACAATCCAGAAGAGTTTGCTCAATCACTACGTAAGGCACTTCCGGTTGAGTTAGTAATGATTCACGATTCACAAAGAGCATTAACAACGATTACACAGTTCGATCGAGTTCTAGAAGCTCTCTCTTCCAGTATCGATGCGGTCCGACCAGTTTCAGCCTTTACTGAGACCTTAAAATCAATCAATGCTGATCAATTCATAGAGGAAACTATTGATCGAAATTCTATGAAGAGAGTCTCCACCCCTGAACTAATTCGCTTGAGTGCAATTGATCCTGAAGGTGGTGAGTCAACCTGGTTTGTTCCAATAAAGACTGGTGCACAGATTTCCACGGTTGAGGCAGAGGCTGAAAGTGCCCGAATTAACTCAGAAAAAGAGCTTGAATTGATGAAGCATTTATTGGAGCGAAACTAATAGCTCTGCAATAGTTAAATCTTGCGGGTAAGTAATTTTAAAGTTAAATACATCTCCAGGAACAGCACATATTTTTACCTCTGGGAAAAATCTTTCCATACATGCAGCCGTATCTGTTCCAACAAATCCTTCTTCCAATGCTTTCTCATAGGCTGCTAATAAGGGTTGCGCTCTAAACCCTTGTGGGGTTTGAACTCGTGCAACAGTTTCGGTGCGCGCTGTGTCCATTTCATGGGGATCAAGTGCAATCGTTGGTATTGCTCCACCATGCTTGACAGCGCCATCTGCAATTGCAGCAAATAGCTCAGGTGTTGCCAAAGGTCTTGCTCCATCATGAATTAAAACAATGTCTATTTCACCAGCAAGAATTGATGGCTTTAAGTGTTGCAGGGCATTAAATTCACTTTCATGACGGCTTGCGCCACCATAAACAATCTCGATATTTGTTGGCATCGCATCTGATTCCAATGCTTTGCGGGCAAATTCTTCATCAGCTGGATTAATCACAACAATAATTCGTGCATCCTTAAAGCTTGCAGATGCATTTGTAAGGGATCTAGAAATGATGTGACGTCCATTTAGTGGTAACCACACCTTGTTCATATCGTGACCAAAGCGTGTTCCAGAGCCTGCGGCAAGAACTATGGATGCAACTGTGGGTTGTGAACTCATGATTACTTCTGGTGTGGTGCGTATGTAAGGCCCAACTCATCTTGCTTTTTGCGCAGTTGAACAATAAATGAGTCCTGGTTGAGCTCAACATGGTCATATGTCAGTAGCTCGCCAACGCCAATTGGCTTAATGATTTTTGCTCCTGCGATTAATCCGATTGGAACCAAGTTATCGCGCTGTGCATCTAGTGCGTTATCGGCGTATCCGCGCACGGTGTAGCCACCAATACCATCAATAACATCGCCTATTTCAAGGTTTTTCTTAGTCATTGTGACTACTTCTGCATTCAGGTGAGGTGCATACAGTGATGATTCGCGATCCAATATTGCGCGATACACAGTAATTGGAGCTTCGATAGAAGCTAAATGAAATGGTCGATACAGAGCAAAGTAAGGACCAGGCCCCATTGCAAGATAGCTCATTTCATGTGCGATGTATGGATCGTTATGGCGAACAATGACAAAGACACCCGGTGCGACATCGCCCGTGCAGTAATCAACAACACCTGGACGGTCTAGAACTCCGCCATCTACATCTAAGGCAAAGGTGTCTTGCAAAGTTTTAACTGATGAGGCAGGTCCATACATTCCACGTTTTGATAGTTGCAATCCAGTTGTATTGGCAAGTGCAACCATCTCAGTCATTGTTTTTGATCCATCAGTAAATGAACATAACATCTTTGGATTCATTTTCTTTGCGATCGCAGTTTCTCGAACTGTATCCGGGGTACTCAAAGGCTCAAAGGGATTGTTCTTTCCTTTACCTGCGCAGATAATTTCAAAGTTTAAATCTCGTGCGTAATCAACCAAGACTTTTGCTTCAATTGGTTCATCACCATGACAGACTGCATAGATAACTCCGTTATCTGTTGCCACCTTATGTAATAGTGGACCGATAGTTACATCCATCTCAACATTGAGAACTGCAACATCCTTTTTTGCAAGCAGAGATGTGTATGTGATCTGTGCGCCAATATCTGGGACGCCAGTTCCTTCAACTACTAAATCAACTGGAAGTTCTGAAACTAAGGTTGCAACGGTGCTACCTGTGTGTTTGCCATCTAAAATTGCTTGTGACAAAACATCTTTGTCATCACTAAAAACGACATCTGTGATTCCTAAATCGGCGTACACAACCTTGACCCGTTCTAGATCTGAATCAATGATTATGGATAGCGAGATTCCCTCTTTACGGCCTAGCTGATTTCCAAAGCCACGGCCCATTTGGCCAGCACCCACCAATGCGATACGTGTATCGCGGCCAATTTTGTGTGCATGATCTCGAAGTCGAGATGTGTAGGTCACTATTAACTCTTTTCCATGGATACAGCCTGTATGCGTATTAAACACCACCAGATAAGCCGATACGCTTAGACAATGAACATCTCCAAACTTCGCACCGGTGTCGGTGTAGATGCCCACAAATTTGGGGATAGCGGTCCATGTTCACTTGCAGGGCTGCAATGGCCAGAAACTCCGCGCTTACTTGGACATTCTGATGGTGATGCAGCGGTCCATGCTTTGTGCGATGCCGTCTTATCTGCCTGCCAGCTAGGAGATGTCGGAACTTTCTTTGGTGTCGATAAACCCGAAATGGCTGGTGTAACTGGCGTTGCAATGATTTCAACATTGCGGGAGTTTGTAACTAGCAAGGGTTTTGTGATTAATAACGTTGCATTGCAGATTGTTGGAAATCAACCAAAGATCACTGCACGCCGTGAAGAAGCACAATTAGTTCTTAGCCAAGCGTTAGGGGCTCCCGTCTCTGTGGCTGCTACAACGTCAGATCAAATGGGATTTACTGGCCGGGGCGAGGGAATTTATGTCATCGCCAATGCGTTAGTGCAAACTCCATGACAATGAATTTGTATGACACAGCTACTCGTGAAGTAAACGAATTTAAGCCACTAGTTGCTGGTCAGGTTTCAATTTATGTCTGCGGTGCAACTGTGCAGGCAGCACCACATATTGGCCATGTTCGAAGCGGCGTTAACTTTGATATTTTGCGACGCTGGCTACTAAAGAGTGGATATGAAGTCACATTCATTAGAAATGTGACTGATATTGATGACAAGATCCTGCAGAAGGCTGTTATTGAAAAAATGCCATGGTGGGCACTGGCCATGAAGTATGAACGAGTTTTCACAGATGCATACACATCTTTAAATGTTTTACCGCCTACCTATGAACCACGCGCAACTGGCCACATCACGCAGATGATTGAATTAATGGATCAACTCATTGAAACAGGTGCTGCATATGCACCAGGTAATGGTGATGTTTATTTAGAGGTTCGTAAATTAAAAAGATACCTAACCTTGTCCCGCCAAAATCTTGATGATCTACAGCCTGCATCTGATGCAGATGAAACATATAAAAAGGATGTTCGTGATTTTGCATTATGGAAAGCTGCAAAGCCTGGCGAACCATCGTGGCCAACTCCATGGGGACCAGGTCGTCCCGGATGGCACCTGGAATGTTCTGCAATGGCCCACGCATATCTTGGTGAAACTTTTGATATCCATGGTGGCGGGTTAGATCTAGTTTTCCCACATCATGAAAATGAAATTGCACAATCAGAGGCTGCTGGCTATGGATTTGCTCAACGTTGGTTACACAATGCCTGGGTTACGCAATCCGGTGAAAAAATGTCAAAGTCCTTGGGTAACTCTTTGCAAGTTAATGAAATTTTGAAAGATGTGCGTGGAATTGAATTGCGTTGGTATTTAGGTGGCGCGCACTACCGTTCCATGCTTGAGTATTCACCAGAGGCGTTGCAAGAGGCAGCCGTCAACTTTAAGCGCATTGAAAACTTCCTATTGCGAGCAACTGAACTTGTTGGGAAACAACCAACACCACGGATTAATGCTGAATTTACCGCGGCAATGAATGATGACTTAGCTGTGCCTGCTGCACTTGCAACGATTAGTGAAAATCTGCGATTAGGCAATCAAGCAATCACAGATAATGACATTGCTGCAATTTCAAAGAATGCCGATGAGATTCGTGGAGCGCTAGAAGTCCTGGGCTGTGATCCATTTGATGCCGCTTTTGCCTCATCTAGTGGATCTGATCTAACTGAAGCGCTAGATGGCGTGATTAAACTGGCTCTTGCAGAGCGAGCATCTGCTCGTGAGCGTAAGGATTTCGCTGCTTCAGATGCCATCCGTGATGGGCTTGCTGCATTAGGAATTACAATTGAGGACACTGCTCAAGGGCCTCGCTGGTCTATTTCTTAACTAATACTGCTCAACGAAACGAGAATAACAATGGCTGGCAATTCATCCCGTAAAGGCGCTATTCGCCAATCAAAAAAGGGACCATCTGCCGGTACTGGTGGAAATAACAAGCGACGTCTAGAAGGAAAAGGTCCAACTCCGAAAGCTGAAGACCGTCCTTATCACGCAGCTGCAAAGCGTAAGAAGGCTGCTGAAAAAAAGGAGACACGTTCTCCTCGAGTGACAAAGGGTGATCGCCCACGTGGTGAAATTGTTGCAGGACGTAACGCGGTGCTCGAAGCACTTCGCGAGAATGTTCCCTCTTCAGAATTATTAGTTGCACGCAGTATCGATGTTGATGATCGTGTTGCCGAAAGCTTAAAGCTTGCACTGCACCATGGTTTGCCGATTCGTGAAGCACACCGTGCTGAAGTTGAAGGCATCTCACCTAACAGCCAAGGAATCATTCTTGCAATTAAGCCTTTCCAGTATTCAAGTTTCGAAGAAATCATGGAACGTGCAAAGTATCCATCTTTAATCGTTGCTTTAGATGGTGTTACCGATCCACGTAACCTTGGTGCAATTATTCGTTCAGCGGCAGCATTTGGTGCAGCAGGTGTCATCATGACCGAACGTCGCGCAGCAACAATGACTGCTTCTGCCTGGAAGGCATCATCAGGTGCAGCAGCGCGTTTGCCTATCGCACAGATTACAAACCTTGCTCGCACAATTGATGCAGCTAAAAAGGCAGGCATGTTTGTTGTTGGCCTAGATGGTGAATCAGATGACATCATCAGCAACATGAAGGTTGCAACAGAGCCTTTGATGATCATTGTTGGCTCTGAAGGTAAGGGTCTTGCACGCTTGACCAAAGAAAAGTGTGATCTGGTTGTCTCGATCCCAATTAGTGCAACAACTGAATCATTGAATGCAAGCGTTGCAACCTCAATCGCGCTGTTCCACGTAGATCAGCAGCGTCGCGCAAAGTAGGTAAAAGATAGTGAAATTCAATCGTTTTATCGCCATCGGAGATTCATTTACTGAAGGCATGTGTGATGAGAAAAGATACGGTCAGTATCGAGGCTGGGCTGATCGTGTTGCCGATGTGATGGCAGAAAATCAAGACGGTTTTCAGTATGCCAACCTTTCAATCCGCGGCAAGCTGTTAAAGCAGGTTATTGATGAACAAATTGAACCTGCCATCGCACAGGTGGTTGATAAGACAACGCTTGTTTCTTTTCACGCTGGTGCTAATGATGTTATTCGCCCTAAGTACAACCCCAATGTGACCTTGCCGATGTATGCCGAAGCGGTGCGAAAAGTTGCTGCCTCAGGTGCAACGGTAATGTTGTTTACAGTTCTTGAAGATAGTGGCAGCACAGGCCGTCTTGCCGAATCATGGCAAGCTCGCTTTAAAGATTTTAATGAGAATGTCCGCGCGATGGCAGAGGAAGTTGGCGCAATCTTGTGCGATGCAAATGGTGAGGCTGCCTTTAAGGATCCACGCTTTTTAGCATTTGATCGTTTGCACCTAAATCCAATGGGCCACGATCGAGTTGCTCAAGCAGTCTTAGAAACTATCGAACTTCCATTTGATCCATCATGGCGCCGTCCCTTAGCTCCACAAGAACCAACACTGCAGTTTGTTAAGTCAGCAATAACGATTGCTTGGTTTGTAACATTTGCACTTCCATGGATGTGGCGACGTGCACGTGGTAAATCATCTGGTGATGGGCGCACATGTAAATATCCAATTGCGATCAATTGGCCACTATCTCACTTAGATTAAACAAATTAAATCTGCGTGACAGTCCATTCCCAGGTGTGAACACCAGTTTTGATGATGTATTTATCTAAAGTATCTGGACCACATGAAGCTGTACCAACACCGCGGTGAGCAGCGTCAATATGTACGACTGTGTTTCCACATGCATTAACTTCAACATCATGTGTGGCATCAGCTAATTCTGCATCTCTGTTAGGCGTTACAGAGACCTGAGCAGGCTTGGCCATTGCAAAGCGCAGGCCATTTCCAGCAGAATTTGTAACCTCAAACCAACGAATCGCCGCATGTCCACCATTTTCTTGTGGCCGCACATATGGAATGTATTGAGCAGCAACGGTTGAAACATAGCGCGCAATACGACCAATCTTGCGATCAGGATATGACTCATGTGGGCCTGTACCGAAGTAGACAAGATCACTGAGCGATCCATCTAATTCAAAGAGAGTTCCAACGCGGGCAAGATCAGCAAACGCCTTCGGGATAGTCACTGACTCTTTAACAGTAAATCCGTTAACAACTGGTGTGATCAACTGTGTGTGCTTGATAGAAACACCAGTACTGGTCTGCCAAGTGTTACTTACCTTGATTGATGTTGGAGTTTGTCTCACAACGCAATCGGTGCGTGAAATTTCACGAACCCCGTAGCTCTCCCACTTGGATGCAATGTGTCCAATACGATCATTATCTGTAGGTGCGCGCCATAGTGAGACAGATGGTGCAACGATTCCATACGGCAAAATAATTTGTCCGTGCTCATCAACAACATCGCCTAGCTCTTTTGCCTTCTTCACAGGCATTAGGGCTGTTGATGGCAAGGCAATCTGATTCCAGGCAACTTCTGACATTGGCAGAGCCCAAGGAGTACTTGCTATAGAAACAAGTGAGAAGGTAATAAATCGTTCACCGCGCGCAGCGCCCTTTACCAACTTCTTTGAAGTGATTTTAAAGTTTGAGCTCTTACGTGGTGCGACCTTTGGAAGTTTTACAACTCCACCATCTTGGATGACACCATCACAAGTAATTGACCACTGAAGTTGGTACTGACTTAGATCTTTAAAGAAGTTTTTGTTAAAGATCTTAAACTGACCTGTTGCTGCCTTTGCTCCCGTAATGAGAATAGGTGCGGCAATAGCCTTGAATTCATGCATTGCAGGCTTAGCTGTGCGGTCTGGGAAGACCATACCGTCGCAGCAGAAATTGCCATCATGCTTTGTTTCGCCGTAATCCCCACCATATGCGTTGCGCTTTGAACCATCTGGCATTGTTTGAACAGGACCGTGATCCCACATCTCCCAGATGAATCCACCTTGCAAGCCACGAGTTGATTCAATAACTTCCCAATACTCAGCCAAAGTTCCGTTGCTATTACCCATTGCATGCGAGTACTCGCACATAATCAATGGACGATCAGCCTTGGGAGACTTTGCATACTCTTTAATTGCATTAATCGTTGGATACATCGGTGCGATTACATCAGTTAGTGAATGGCTACCCATCCAATTGCCACGAATTCCACCTTCATAATGCAATGGGCGTGATGGATCAAAGTTACGTGCAAATGCGGCGGCAGCTTCATGGTTACTTCCTGCGCCAGATTCATTACCTAAAGACCACATCACAACTGAAGGGTGGTGAATGTCGCGTTGAACCATTCGACCAACGCGATCTACAAATGCAGTCAGGTACTTGGTGTCATTACAGATCGATGAAATGAAAGCATGGGACTCAATATTTGCTTCACCGATTACATAGAAGCCCAGTTCATCACAGAGATCTAAGAAAGCTGCATCATTTGGATAGTGCGATGTGCGCACTGCGTTGAAGTTCCAACGCTTTAATTCAAGTAAATCTTGTCGCATGTCATCACGGGTTAATACACGACCTGTAAAGCGGTTGAAGTCATGGCGGTTAATTCCGTAGAAAATTACTGGCTGACCATTAACCAAGAAATCTTGTCCCTTAATCACAATGGATCGGAATCCAATACGTTGCTGGGAAACCTCGATGATTGTGCCATTTGGATCAATGAGTTCGATATGCAATGTGTAGAGATTAGGAAGCTCTGCAGACCATGGATTTACCTTTGGAATACGGGTTTCTAGAACAACCTTTCCATGGGGATAAGGCTCATTTTCCATGATTGCAGCCTTGGCATCTGCGGGCAGATTTCCATCCCAAAATTTCCCGTGGAAGTAATCATCACTTCGCTTTTTAAGGTCAGCATCTCGCTCAGTCCATTGTGGAGAAGTAAAGTTCTTAATTGTCTTTTCAAGATTTGCACTTTTCACCTTTGGTAACTCAGTAATCGATGCACGGAAGGTGTAACCATCGGTTGAAAGATCATCGAGTGAACCAAGATCTGCTTCGATGCTAAGAGTTCCTGTTGTTCCATCTTTTTCTAAACCAGCAACTGATTTGAATCTTTCAATAAAGACTTTGTTTGTTGCATACAGTTTGATTGAACGGGTAATGCCACCATGCCACCATTGATCTTGATCTTCAATAAAAGTTGCATCTGACCATTTCGTGACATCAATTCGAAGGACGTTGTTACCGCTGCGCACAAACTGTGTCACATCAAACTCAGCTGCTAGTCGTGAGTCCTTTGTTAGGCCAACTTCTTGGCCATTGATGTAAACAAGTGCGACTGATTCGTAACCGCCAAGATGTAAAACAATTCTTTTGCCGTCCCAGCTCTTCGGAATCTCAAAATCGCGCTCATAGATACCGGTCGGATTTTCTGCGGGCACAAAGGGAGGAAACTCTTCAAATGGCATTTGTGTGTTTGTGTAAATTGGTTTATCAAAGAAAACTTCGGATGGTTCCTGCATAGTCCAAAGACCTGGAACTGGAATTGAAGCCCATCGCTTGCCTAACTTTTCAGTAGGGCTATGTAACAACTGAAAACGCCAGGTGCCATCAAGAGAGATTTGCTCAAAGTGCTCAATATTGAGCATCGGTAATCTGTTGACCGATGTCGTCTCTGGGCTCATCCAATAGTTGTTAATCACGGAGGGAAGTCTCTCAGGAAATGAGGACAAGCACACCTTCGTTGAGCGTGAAATAGCCTCCTGGTTTAACTGCTCGATGCCTACCGATTACCTGTTGTTCACCCAACCGCGAGAGAATTCGGACATGAAAATCGAGCACCTGACCGACCGAGAGATCAGTTGGCTCTCTTTCGACCAAAGGGTCCTTGAATTAGCTGAAGACTCGACAGTTCCTCTCCTTGAAAGACTCCGCTTTTTGGCTATCTCTTCTTCAAATTTGGATGAGTTCTTTATGGTCCGCGTTGCAACATTGATGAGCAAGATTGAAAATGATGTGACTGCACCAAATGTTGCAGGGCATAAGCCAAAAGAGCTGTTGGCCCTCATCAGCACAAAGGTCAACGAGCTAGTGGCTCGCCAATCTAAAACTTTGCATGATGAAATTTTGCCAGAGTTAAAGAAACATGGAATTGAATTTGTTAAGTGGGAACAACTTGATGAAACAGAAAGTAACTATGTTGCAAAGTTGTTCGAGGATCGAATCTTTCCAGTTCTAACTCCATTGGCTGTTGATCCAACACATCCTTTTCCATACATCTCAGGTCTATCGCTCAACCTTGCTGTCATGGTTAAGAATCCGGCTACTCATGAAGAGTTTTTTGCACGCGTTAAAGTTCCGGAAATTTTGCCAAGGTTTATTGCAACAGCGAAGGTTGGTTCAACACGATTCTTAGCTCTGGAAGATTTAATTGCAATTCACCTTCAAGAGCTATTCCCAGGTATGACAATTGAGGATCACTACACATTCCGTGTTACCAGAAACCAAGATATTGAACTAGATGAAGATGAGGCAGAAGATTTACTGCTTTCACTAGAACAAGAGTTGTTACGTCGCCGCTTTGGGCCACCTGTGCGCCTTGAGATTGAACAAGGAGTCGATGAAGCTCGAGTATCTAAACTTGGATCAGAACTTGGTATTGGACCTGAAAACATTTTCCATGTCAGCGCACCGCTAAACCTGACATCTCTTCACAAAATCGCAGATCTTGATTTTTCAGAATTGAAGTACGCGCCATTTAGATCCCGCACCGCTAAAGCCCTATCTGAGGTGGATTCTGAAGACAGTGACATGTTTTTCTCAGCCATTCGCCAAGGCGAGATTTTGCTTCACCACCCCTATGAATCCTTTACTTCCTCAGTTGTGCACTTCCTAGAAAATGCTGCAAAGGATCCACACGTACTGGCTATTAAGCAGACTTTGTATCGCACATCAGGTGACTCACCAATTATTGAGGCGTTAATTGAGGCAGCTGAAGCTGGCAAGCAAGTTGTTGCTGTAATTGAAATTAGAGCCCGATTTGATGAGCAAAACAATGTGCGCTGGGCACGAAAGCTTGAAGCAGCCGGAGTGCACGTTGTGTATGGGTTGATGGGATTAAAGACTCACGCAAAGCTTTCATTGGTTGTTCGTGATGAGCCACAAGGCATCCGTCGCTATTGCCACTTAGGTACTGGTAATTACAACCCAAAGACTGCTCGCATGTATGAGGATTTAGGAATTCTAAGTGCTGATGTTGAGTTAACTGAAGATCTAACACGATTGTTCAATCAACTCTCTGGCTTTGCGCCTCAATCAACGTATTCGCGTTTACTAGTTGCACCTCGCACATTGCGCTCAGGGTTAATTGAACGTATTGATCGCGAAATTGAGCATGCCAAAAATGGGCATGCCGCTGGTATTCAATTCAAACTCAATTCAATTTTGGATGAAGGCTTTGTGGCAAAGTTGTATGAGGCTTCACAAGCCGGCGTGAAGATTGAGTTGCTGATTCGTGGAATTTGCGCGGTTCAGCCAGGTATCGCAGGCCTATCTGAAAACATCACTGTTAAATCTATTTTGGGTCGCTTCCTTGAGCACTCGCGTATTTATCACTTCTTAAATGCAGGAGACGATGAGTATTGGATTGGTAGCGCGGACTTAATGGGTAGAAACCTTGACCGACGCGTAGAAAGCCTTGTTCTGATTCAAAGAAAAGAGCACCAATTACGCTTGCAGGGCTTACTTGATCTCGGTTTATCTGAGGAAACCTCTTCCTGGCATCTCAAGGAAACAACTTGGTCCCGCCCAACGAAAAAGGGATTAATCAATGCCCATGCCGTTCTCATTGAACATTATTCAAAGGATCGGTAAGTGCAAACTCCAGTAATTCAGGCAGCTGGCGCAGTGTTGTGGCGCAGACTCAGCGACGAGCTAGTTCAGGTTGCTTTGATTCACAGACCCCGTTACGACGACTGGTCATTTCCAAAAGGAAAAGTTGAAGCCGGAGAATCTGAAATTAGTTGTGCTTTCCGTGAAGTTCTTGAGGAAACGGGATATGAAAGTGTCTTCGGTCCAGAGTTATGCAAAATTAATTACCTAGTAGGCGAAACAACCAAGACGGTTAGATATTGGTCTGCTCAAGCACTTGGTGAAGCTAAAGGCGTTATGGATCCCGCAGAGGTAGATCAATTAATTTGGGTAACTATTACTGACGCGTATGACAAACTTTCACGTGAAGGCGACAAAGAAGTATTAGTAAACTTTGAAAAGTTTGGGATTGATACAACGCCTCTAGTTCTTTTGCGTCACGGAAAAGCTATTGCCAGAGAGGAGTGGGAAGGCGATGATGGAGATCGTCCACTTGCCCAACTAGGACAAATTCAATCAATGCGAATGCTGGCGCGATATTTACCATTTGGAATTACTGAGATCCACACATCAGATGCGGTCCGTTGCTATGAAACAGTTGCTCCCATGGCACGTTCATTGTCATTAGACATGATCTATTGGAGCGAACTGAGTGAATATGCTTATGAGAAAGATAAGAAAGCTGCAATAAATGTCGTTATTGACATTATTGAAAGTGAAGCCCACGCAATAGT
This sequence comes from Candidatus Planktophila sp., assembly GCA_044354355.1. Classification (GTDB taxonomy): domain Bacteria; phylum Actinomycetota; class Actinomycetes; order Nanopelagicales; family Nanopelagicaceae; genus Planktophila. The sequence goes on from JBILAD010000007.1 coordinate 12,680, forward strand.
GTGCGGCCACAACCCAGTAATACCAGGGATAGTTGCAAAATTTATTGGAAAGAAGAGTTTCAAACAGTTAGATCATGGATTAATGCCAGGTGAAGCATTTATTCTGCATCACCGCGATGGTGAAATTATTGCAATCGACTGGATGCCAGCACCCGAGGCTTAGTCGCTCAACCAGTCTAAACGGCGTAAGAGAATGCCTTCACGCAGTGCCCAAGGACAAATTTCAGCCTCATCCACATCAAGTCTGTCCATAACAGCAAGTGCCACAATTCCACCGGCAACAATTTGTTGAGCACGGTTTGCTGAAACTCCAGGTAACTCTGCACGAGACTTACTTGTCATTTCAACAAGTCGCGGCATTGCAGAGTTAAGCGATTTGCGCTCAATGAACTTTGGGCTATCTCCATACCACTGCGCACAAATACGTGCCAAAGTTCTAAAAGTTTTACTTGTTGCAACAAAGTGATCTGCATCGTGAGACTTCAAAGAGTTAGGCATTGAATCTCTCAGCACTTCTTCTGCATGCTTTTCAAGAGCCTTAATTCCCTTTGCACTATATGGATCACCATTTAAGAATGCTCGAGTTAGGCGAGCAGCACCAAGTGGCAGCGAAATAGTCGCATCTGGGTTTTCATCAATTCCACTGGCAATTTCTAGTGAGCCACCACCAATATCTAGAACCAGTAACTTTCCAGCAGACCAACCCAACCAGCGACGCACAGCCAAGAAAGTCATTGAAGCTTCATCCTCACCATTGAGGACTTGCAGATCTATCTCAAATTTTTTGTTGATATCGGTAATTATCTGTGCGCCGTTGCTAGCTTCACGTAAGGCAGAAGTTGCAAAAGCTAAAATTTCATCTGTTCCATTAACTCGTGCATGAGCAACAGCTTCCTCAATCGCATCATTAAGAAGTTGGATGCCGCCTGCTGAGATGGCACCAGAAATATCCAGAAATTCTGTAAGGCGCAGTTCAACTTTGTAATTAGTCGTAGGTGTTGGCCGTGCTCCTGGGTGGGCATCCATTACTTGTAGGTGGATGGTGTTTGAACCCACATCAAGAACACCTAATCTCATGGCGTCAACCTACCGTCGGGTGGGGCACAAGGCGTGGATTTTAAGATTTGGCACTTCACTGCCATAATTGCGGCTGCTGTATTCGAGGAAACTTGAAGAGCAGGCCTCTCTAGCTCAGTGGTAGAGCAGCGCACTTGTAATGCGCAGGTCGTCAGTTCAATCCTGACGGGGGGCTCCGGTATGAATCCGGAGAGGAGTCGATATGCCTGATAACTCCTTTCCGCATGAATCATTTAAAGATGCACTTTCAGCAAATGACGAGTACATCAAGAGTTTCAAATATTCAGAGCTAACAGGTACCGCGCAGCAAGGTTTAGCAATTGTTACTTGCATGGATTCGCGCATAAATCCCCTGTCAGTAGTGGGCATGAAATCTGGTGATGCAAAGATTTTGCGCAATGCTGGTGCTCGCGTAACTGAGGACGTTTTGCGTACTTTGGTTTTAGCTACCTACTTGCTCGGTGTCGAACGTATTTTGATCATGCCTCACACAAACTGCCGAATGGCACAAGTTGATGATGTTGAAATCCATCGCGAAATTGATACGAAGTACGGCATTGATACCTCTGAGATTGAATTCAAGACTGTTCCAGATCAACGACAAGCTTTGATTGAGGATGTGCAAAAGATTAGAAGTTACCCTTTACTCAACAAAGATGTTGTTGTTGGCGGAGCGATTTACGATGTTGCGACAGGAAAAATTACTCCGGTTGATTGCTGATTCGTCTGATCGGGTCTCGCGTTTGCGGGTAGGTCAGATCCTCTAAGAATTGCATAATATTTGCCAACATAAGTGCTGGCTTTTCTTTCACTAATCCATGTGAGGTTCCAGGAATTATTGCTAATTGCCCAAGTGGTAGAGCTTCGTAGAGAGAAATTGTGTGATCATGCCTAATCACATCATCATCACCTGCCATAACCAGCACAGGGCACTGTATTGATGCAATATCAGAAACACTTATGTCTGGCTCTGTTTTCCAAATCCCATTCATTCGAATAGTTTTTTCCAGAAGAGTGTGTGGTGCATCTGGACTGATTAAATTGTGTTCTGCCTGATCTTCTTCACTAACAAATGCTTCTAGAAAATCCTTTAGCGGTGCGCTGTAATGATAATTTGCGCCAATTGCAACAATTGATTTAACTAAATCTGGACGCTGAATCGCAACCATAAGAGCAATATTTCCACCATCGCTATAGCCAATAAGGTGCGCTGGTTCCTTCACGACTTCCTCTAAATATGCGATCGCTTCATTACATTGAAATTGAAAGTGCAAGCTGTCTGGCTGATCTCCGGTAAAACCGTGTCCAGTTCTGTCATATGCATAGACATGAAAGTCATCTTCAAGTGCTGGTACTAACAAATAATCCCAACTAGAAGTTTTACTTAAACCACCATGAAGTAAAACAACGGCTTCGCCTTCGTTATCCCATTCGTAGCAGTAGACGTCATGTCCACTAACCTTCAAGTACTCAGGCATTACTGCGAATCCATGATGTGACGGTTTCCGCGGTCAAATGTTAAGTAGTTATAAGTCCAGTCAGCCATGGTGCCAATTTTATTTCGTCCGCCTAATAAATAAAACAGGTGCAGCCACAACCATGCATACCAAGCAGGAATTCCAGTCATTCGAAGGTTCTTGACTTCAACAATTGCTTTGTGACGACCAATTGTTGCCATTGAGCCTTTATCTAAATATTTAAATGGCTTGAGATCTTGGCCGGCTGCAATTCTCTTGATTTGTTGGGCAACGTGTCGACCTTGCTGCAATGCAACAGGTGCGACCATAGGCAACATACGCCCATTTTCTCCAATAAAACCTGCGATATCACCGATGGCAAAGATGTGCGGATAGTGCTTGACCTGTAACGTGTTTTCGACATCGATGCGCGTATTGATCAATGGTAGGTTCAACTTCGCACCTGTTGGCTCACCCTTAACGCCAGCAGCCCAGATTGTTACCTCTGATGGGATCTTGCTGCCATCACTAATTTCGATCATGCGAGGCTTAATTTCTTTTACAGCGGTATTGAGGTGCACGGTGACGCCAAGTTTTTCAAGATCTTTTTTGCCGTGGGCAGAGAGCTTTTCAGAAAACATTGGCAAGATTCTAGGTCCAGCTTCAATTAAATTTATTTTGATATGTGCTGCAGCATGTTGTTGATCATTCTTTAATGGACCACGTACAAGCTCTGCAAATGCACCAGCCATCTCGACGCCTGTGGGTCCGCCACCAACAACTGAAATTGAAAAGATTGTTTCATCTTCAAAACGGCATAGATCTTCAAAACGTCGCAAAACCTCGGCGCGAATTGCTAGCGCTTCGTGAACACTTTTCATACCCAACGCATGCTCGGTAACGCCGGGAACACCAAAATCAGCAGTTGCTGATCCAAGAGCGACAACTAGGTAATCAAAATCTAGAACTTCGCTGCTATCTAATTTCACACTCTTGTTTTTGTGGTCCACAGATAACGGTGATCCCATTCGAAACTGCACACCCGTTTTACGTAGTGCGCCTCGAACTGGGTGGGCAACGTGGTCTGCAGCTAATCCAGCAGTTGATACCTGATACAACAGAGGCAAAAAAGTTTGAAAGTTGTGGCGATCAACCACAGTCACATCGGCAAACCCAGCCATCTTGCGGGCTGCTGTTAGCCCACCGAAGCCGGCACCCAAAATTACTACGCGAGGTTTTTGGAGTGTCTTTTGCATGAGATAAGTCTAGGCTTTACGGCATGAACCCGCATAATGGAGATCGTAAGTACTTAGTCACAGGGGCGTCTGGATATGTGGGTGGCCGATTAGTTCGCGCACTTATTGATGAAAATGAAGATGTTCGAATTTTAGTTCGCGATAAGCAGAAAATCATGGGACAGCCTTGGGCAACCCAGGTCGATATCTGCGAGGGTAGTGCCGAAAACTTTGGTGATTTGCAAAGATCGCTCGAGGGTATTCATACAGCGTTTTATTTACTGCATTCAATTAACTTAGGTCCACACTTTGATGAGATTGAAAGTGAAATGGCCCGCAACTTTGCAAAAGCGGCCGAGCAAGCTGGAGTCTCCCAAATTATTTACTTGGGTGGAATTGCAAACGATGTCAACATCAGTAAGCACCTGGCATCTCGCGCAATGACGGGCGGTTCACTTGCAACCACATCTGTTGCGGTCATGGAACTGCGGGCGGGAATTATTATTGGCTCAGGTTCTGCCAGCTTTGAAATGTTGCGCCACTTAACACATCGACTTCCGATCATGACGACACCTAAGTGGGTTATGAACAAGACTCACCCAATTGCAATCCGAGATGTTTTGTATTATTTAAAGGGTGCTGCGCATTTGGAAAAGCCAGTTAACAAGGTCTTTGATATTGGTGGCCCTGAAGTCTTGTCCTATGCAGACATGATGCAAAAGTTTGCAAAGTTATCTGGATTAAAGAAGCGTTGGATTATTAGGGTGCCAGTTCTTACCCCAGGACTTTCTAGTTTGTGGATTGGTTTAGTCACACCAGTTCCAACCGCTCTTGCTCGCCCGCTCGTTGGTTCGCTCATTAGTGAAGTCGTCGCAGATCCTGCAAAAAGTATTAATGATCTGATTCCATTGCCTGCAGAAGGTTTAATTGACGTTGAAACAGCTATTTCCTTAGCGCTTTCAAAGATCACAACTCACAACGTGGAGACTCGTTGGTCTGATGCGACTATGCCAACTGCGCCTTGGCAAAAAGCACAGGGTGATCCTGACTGGGCTGGTGAGATGGTGCTCCGTGATCGCCGCGAACGCATTACAGAGGTTCCAGCAGAAAACGTATGGCGACAGGTTGAACGTATTGGTGGCGATAACGGTTGGTTTGGCTCTGATTTCTTGTGGTGGGCTCGTGGAGTTTTAGATCGCTTCTTAGTGGGTGGTGTTGGTTTGCGTCGTGGTCGTCGTGATCCAGATTTCTTGCGCGTTGGTGAAAGCTTAGATTTTTGGAGAGTAGAAGAGCTAGAGCCTGGTCACAGATTAAAGTTGTATGCCGAAATGGTTTTGCCGGGCAAAGCATGGCTGGAATTCACAGTGACACGTGAAAACGGAAAGACAAAGATTGTGCAAGAGGCAACATTTAATCCACGAGGATTAGGTGGTCAGCTGTATTGGTATGCAATCTCGCCGCTACACCTATTTGTTTTTCCAACCATGATCAGAAACATAGTTAAGAAGGCAAGAATCAATGCATGAGTTCACTCCTGCAGTTGAAGAACTTGCTGCGGAGATTTTGAAGTACAGCCTTGAACGATTAAAAGATGATCCACCACTAGATGGTCCTCGTTCTGCAGAAGATTTGTTTAACGAGGTAGGTAACACAATTACTGCAAAAGGCTTAGGTGGGCATGAAGCACTTGAGGTATTTACAAATGTTTTAGCTAAGGCCTGTATTTCAACAGACCACCCGCGCAACCTTGCCTTTATTCCATCTGCGCCAAGTGAGTATGCAAACCTTTTTGATTTAGTTGTTGGTGCAAGTGCCCTCTATGGTGGGTCATGGCAAGAAGGTGCAGGAGCCGTCTTTGCTGAAAACCAAGCAATTCAATGGCTTATCGATTTAGCTGGACTTCCAGATTCTGCTGGCGGTGTTTTTGTGCAGGGCGGAACAATCGGAAATCTCTCAGCGCTAGTAGTCGCACGCGCTGAAGCACGAAAAAAACACGGCAATCCTGAACGCTGGGTAATTGCCTGCAGCGAGGAAGCGCATTCATCGATTGTTTCAGCGGCAAATGTGATGGATGTTGATGTTCTAAAGGTGGCAGTCGATAAAGATGGGCGTTTGCAAGGGGCAACAGTTGCTGAAGCTATTGATCATTTGCACTCAACAACTAAAACCCGCGTGTTTGCAGTCGTAGCAACTTCTGGCACAACCAATCTTGGAATCATTGATGACCTAAAGGGAATTGGTAAAGCTGCCCACGATCGGGAGATTTGGTTTCATGTTGATGGTGCTTATGGATTAGCAGCGTTGTGTGCACCATCTGTGCGACCAATGTTTGATGGTGTGGAAGAGGCTGATTCATTTATTGTCGATCCACATAAGTGGTTGTTCGCACCCTTTGATGCATGCGCACTTGTGTATCGAAATCCAGAGCTTGCTAAGCAAGCACATTCACAACATGCTTCTTATCTAGATACCTTAAAAGATGACAACTGGTCTCCCTCTGATTATGCAATTCATTTAACCAGACGCACCCGTGGATTACCTTTTTGGTTTTCATTGGCAGCACATGGCACCGATGCATACACCGAAGCGATGGAACAAACACTGACAGTTGCAAAGCAAGCAGCTGATTTAGTTCGTAACCATCCAAATTTGCAACTTTTATTTGAGCCAGAGCTATCTATTGTTGCCTTCACCCGAAAAGGGTGGAACGCAACTGATTATCAAAACTGGAGTGATCAACTATTGGAAGACCAAATCGGATTTATTCCTCCCTCTTCACATCACGGCCAACCAATTCTGCGATTTGCGATCGTTAATCCCTGGACCAAAATTTCAGATATTTCAATGATTCTGGAACGGCTGTAAATCCCACACTTTTGTGCGCTCTGACGTAAGATTGAACCCATGTCCGCGCAAGAAGAGTCCGCAATGAACACTGGGCTCAGTGACCTCGAAGTTCGCATCCTTGATTTTGAGGGCAACTGGTGGCGTTATGCAGGGGCAAAAGAGGCGGCAATTAAGGATCTTTTCGACCTTAGCGCTCCTCGTTATTACCAACTTCTCAACGATCTGATCGACCGCGACGACGCCCTAGCTGCCTCACCAATGCTAGTTAAGCGCCTGCGCCGCCTACGCGAGGCCCGTATGGCTACTCGCGTCGCCCGCTAAACCCTCTCGTTTTGCACCTACCAATCAAAGGCTCTAGATTTGGCGTTAGCACTCTCGGGGTGCGAGTGATAAAGCCGCCCCCAATAGAAGAGTAATTGGACGAACACACAAGGAGCACAACTCATGGCAAAGCAGATTGCCTTTAATGAAGAAGCACGTCGCGGATTAGAGCGCGGCATGAATATCTTGGCCGATGCGGTCAAGGTAACCCTTGGACCTCGTGGACGAAATGTTGTTCTCGAGAAGAAGTGGGGCGCCCCAACAATTACTAATGATGGCGTTTCCATTGCAAAGGAAATTGAACTTGATGATCCATGGGAAAAGATTGGCGCAGAGCTAGTCAAGGAAGTTGCAAAAAAGACTGATGATGTTGCCGGTGACGGAACAACAACTGCAACTGTGTTGGCTCAGGCGCTAGTTCGTGAAGGTCTGCGCAACGTTGCAGCTGGATCAAACCCAATGGCACTTAAGCGCGGTATTGAAAAGGCTGTTGCCGAAATCGTTGCAGAACTCCTTTCAATGGCAAAGCCTGTTGACTCAAAGGAACAAATCGCTGCAACTGCATCTATCTCTGCAGCAGATGCGACTATCGGCGAAATGATTGCTGAAGCAATGGACAAGGTTGGCAAAGAAGGCGTCATCACTGTTGAAGAGTCAAATACTTTTGGGCTAGAGCTAGAGCTCACAGAAGGTATGCGCTTTGACAAGGGTTACATCTCTCCATACTTTGTAACTGACCAGGATCGCATGGAAGTTGTCCTAGAGGATGCATATGTATTGATCGCTAACTCAAAGATTGCAAACATTAAAGATCTAGTGCCGGTACTTGAAAAGGTTATGCAATCAGGCAAGCCACTATTGATCATTGCTGAAGATGTTGAGGGCGAAGCGCTCGCAACACTAGTTGTTAACAAGATTCGCGGAACATTCCGTTCAGCAGCTGTTAAGGCACCTGGCTTTGGAGATCGTCGTAAGGCGATGCTGCAAGACATTGCAATCCTTACAGGTGCAACTGTTATTTCAGAAGAGGTTGGACTTCGTCTAGATGCTGCAGAGCTTGATCTTTTGGGTAAGGCTCGCAAGGTTGTTATCAGCAAGGAAGAAACAACAATCGTTGAAGGTGCTGGCGATGATGCTCAGATTAAGGGCCGCGTTCAGCAGATTCGTAACGAGATTGAGTCATCGGATTCAGATTACGACCGTGAGAAGTTGCAAGAGCGTCTTGCAAAGCTTGCTGGTGGCGTGGCTGTTATCAAGGCAGGTGCTGCAACTGAGGTTGAACTCAAGGAGCGCAAGCACCGCATTGAAGATGCAGTTCGTAACGCAAAGGCAGCAGTAGAAGAAGGAATCGTTGCCGGTGGTGGCGTTGCCCTTCTACAAGCAGGTGCTGCAGTGTTCAAGCGTCTAACTGGTTTAACTGGCGATGAAGCAACTGGTGCAAAGATTGTTGAATATGCAATCGAAGCTCCAATCAAGCAGATCGCAGTTAACGCAGGACTTGAAGGCGGAGTTGTTGTTGAGAAGGTCCGTCACCTTCCAGCAGGACAAGGTCTAAACGCTGCAACTGGTGAATATGTAGACATGATCAAATCTGGAATTATTGATCCAGCAAAGGTCACACGTTCTGCACTACAAAATGCTGCATCAATTGCTGCTCTGTTTATTACAACAGAAGCTGTTATTGCAGATAAGCCTGAAAAGGCTGCTGCTGCCCCACAAGGTGGCGGAGATATGGACTTCTAACTCCCACGAATTACGCGTAACGCCGTCCTCGATTAACGCGAGGGCGGCGTTCTGCTTTACCCTTAGACCATGGCAAAGAAATCTCTGACTCCTAAGAAAGAGTCACCTAAAAAAGAGAAGACATCAAAAAGCACAGCTGTTGCTTTTGATGCAAAGGATCTTGCCCGAAATGCCGCACTAGATGTTGCAGAACAACGCGATCAAGTTGGCGGTTTTGTTTCAGTTGATTTTGATGATGACAATCGTGTTGCAACTTATTTGTTTGAAGCAAAACTTTCAGGGTATAGAGGATGGCGCTGGTGCATCACCATTGCAAAGGTTGATGCAGATGCAACTCCAACTATTTGTGATGTCGTAGTTCTTCCAGGACCAGATGCACTACGTGCACCAGAATGGATTCCATATCGCGACAGAATTTTGCCGGGCGATGTTGGTGTTGGAGATATTGTTCCTAGCTCATTAGATGATGCACGTTTAGTTGCAGGTGAACAGGCATTGCCGCAGGATGAAGATCTAGATACTGCAATGGCTATCGAACTTGGTTTAGGTCGCGCGCGCGTGATGTCTATCGAAGGTCGCGATCAAGCAGCAAAGCGTTGGTATGACGGAGAACGTGGACCAAACGCACCTGTTGCCCAGTCTGCGCCAAAGCCATGCCATAGCTGCGGATTCTTTATTCCTATTGCAGGATCATTGCGATCAACATTTGGCGTGTGCGCTAACGCGATTTCCCCTGAGGATGCACGCGTAGTGAGCGTGGACCATGGCTGCGGAGCACATTCGGAAGCGACCTTCACGGAGCCGGTGTTAAACTAAGCACCTGCTATCGCACCCGCGATATCGATTAATACCAGTAAAGAAAACTAGCAAGGAGCCCCCCATGCCTACAGGACGCGTCAAATGGTTCTCATTAGAAAAAGGTTTTGGCTTCATTGCAAATGATGAAGGCGAAGATGTTTATCTAGCTGCTACTTCACTTCCAGAAGGTGTTGCAACAGTTAAGCCTGGAACAAAACTTGAGTTTTCTATTGCTGATAGCCGCAAAGGCCCACAAGCATTATCAGTGCACATCATTGATGCACCACCATCACTAGTTGAAAACTCACGTGTTAATAGTGATGATCTTGCAGCGATGATTGAAGACACAATCAAGATGCTGGATAAAGTCGGAAATGGTT
>JBILAD010000072.1:0-5918 GCA_044354355.1 Candidatus Planktophila sp.
GCTCGAGTTAGCCTTTACCCATCGTTCATATGCCTATGAATCTGGAAGTAAAGAAACTAATGAGCGCCTTGAATTTCTTGGTGATTCAGTTCTTGGTTTAATCGTTACCGAAGAACTCTATAAACGTTATCCAGAGTTTGATGAAAGTCGTCTTTCACCGTTGCGTTCTGGTGTTGTCAATATGCGCGCGCTCGCAGATATCGCACGCGGACTACAGCTTGGTCAATACATCCGTCTTGGAAAAGGCGAAGAGGTAACCAACGGGCGCGATAAAAACTCACTACTTGCCGATGCTCTTGAAGCATTGATTGGCGCTATTTATATGCAGTTTGGTTTTGCCCAATGCACTGAAATAGTTCGAAAGTTAATTACACCAACTATGGATTCTGCTGTTGCACGTGGTGCTGGGCTTGATGGAAAAACAGCGTTGCAAGAGTTAGCCGCGTCATTGGGTAAAGGTGCACCCGAATACATTGTTAGTGAAGAAGGCCCTGACCACGATAAGAATTTCACCGCAGTTGCAATGTTAAGCGGGCAAGTGATGAGTGAAGGCACTGGAAAGAGCAAGCGAGAGGCTGAACAGGTTGCCGCACGTGCAGCCTATGAAGCATTAAAAACCGCCTTTCCACAAGCCTAAATTCACTAAAAACACGCTCCTGAGGCGATAGGTTTACCGCGTGTATTTGAAGAGTATGACGCTCAAGGGCTTTAAGTCCTTTGCTTCTGCAACCACCCTTCGACTCGAACCCGGAATCACATGCGTGGTTGGTCCTAATGGCTCTGGAAAATCAAATGTTGTAGACGCCCTCACCTGGGTTATGGGTGAGCAGGGCGCAAAATCTCTTCGTGGCGGAAAGATGGAAGATGTCATCTTTGCTGGAACAAGTGGGCGAGCTCCGCTTGGTCGCGCAGAAGTATCGCTAACGATTGATAACTCAGATGGCGCGCTACCGATCGACTACACCGAAGTAACAATTTCTAGAATACTTTTCCGCAACGGACAAAGTGAATACCAAATCAATGGTGAAGCATCGCGCTTGTTAGATATTCAAGAGTTGCTCAGCGATTCAGGAATTGGTCGCGAGATGCACGTGATCGTTGGACAGGGTCAACTTGATGCAATCTTGATGGCAACTCCTGAAGAACGTCGTGGATTTATTGAAGAAGCAGCCGGAGTTCTTAAGCACCGCAAGAGAAAAGAAAAAGCACTTCGAAAATTAGATTCGATGCAAGCAAACCTTGCTCGTATTCAAGATCTCACCGTTGAACTTCGACGTCAATTACGTCCACTTGGAAAGCAAGCAGAAGTTGCCAAGAAGGCTGCAACGATTCAAGCTGATTTGAGAGATGCAAAACTGCGCTTGCTTGCTGATGACTTTATTTCTATGTCAAAGACACTCGAGCTTGAAGTTGCCGATGAAACAGCGTTGCGCGAAAAACGTTCTGCAGTTGAGGCTGAGGTTGATTCAGTTAGACGTCGCGAAGAGGCACTTGATGCACAAGCTGCACATGAGGGTCCACTCTTAGTTGCAGCTCAAGAGACTTACTACAACCTCAACTCTTTGCGAGAAAAATTCCGAGGAACCCAAAGTCTTGCGCAAGAGCGATCACGTTTTCTTAATGAGGAAGCAGAAGAGGCTCGCACATCAGGCCGTGATCCAGAGAGCCTGGATAAAGAAGCCGCAGCGTTACGTCTAGAGGAAAGTGCACTCCGTGCAAATGTAATTTTGGCCCAGCAAGCATTGGTTCAAGCAACCTCACAATTAGTTACTGCAGAGGCTGCGCTCAAGAGTGATGAAGACACAATCGCTGCTGCCATGCGCGCAATTGCAGATGCACGCGAAGGAACTGCCCGACAAGAGGGTCATATCAAGTCTTTGCACGCACGACTTGAGGCAATTGCAGAAGAGATTGAACGTCTGACTAAATCTCGGGACGATGCTCAGGCCCGTGCAGATAAAGCCCAACGTGAATATGCATCATATGAATTAGAAATAGCTAGCGCTGATTCAGGCGAGCTTGGTCTTGACTCGCAATATGAAGGTGCTAAGTCTCAACTTGAAGGTGCAAAATCTAAGGTTAGTGAGTTAGTTGATGCAGAGCGTGCGGCAGATCGTGAGCGCAACGCTATAGAGGCAAAGCTAGAAGCCATGAAGTTAACCTCACAAAACCGTGACGGGGCTTCTGCTCTACTTCGTGATTCACGTGGAGTTTCAATTCTGGGCAGCATTGCTGGCTTGATTGAGATTGATAATGGTTGGGAATCTGCAGCAGCTGCTGCACTTGGAAGTTTGGCAGATGCTGTTGTCGTGCAGGATCTTTCATCTGCAGTTACCGCCCTTACGACTTTGCGTAGTGAAAACCTTGGACAAGCAGATGTTTTGGTCTATGAGCCAGGGCAAGCGGGCAATAGCAATATTCCAGCGGGTCTTACGCCGCTGTCAGCTCATATTCGTTCAAGCACAATTGGTGATCTACTCTCATCACTTCTTGCATCTACCGTTGTTGCAGAAAATGCCAATGCAGCCGAAGCAATCTTGCGATCTCATCCTGGCGTAATAGTTGTTACTCGTGACGGAGATGTAATTTCTCGTGGACGAGCACGCGGTGGTTCAAAGTCATCCTCATCATTGATTGAAATCAAGGCTCTCATTGAAGGACTTGAAGGCAAGTTGCAGGAAGTTACGCATAACTGCGATCGCTTAAAGTTTGAAATCTCTACCGCATCGACTGAGCTTGCTTCACGTCAAAGTGATTTTGATGTTGCGCTATCAAAGCTCAATGAGTCAGATGCACGTATTGCAGCCCTGACTGAGCAGTTAGCTGTTTCTGGTCAAAACATGAAGTCTGCAATGGCTGAAGTTGAGCGCCTGAACACCTCCATAAACGAGGCAAGTGCAGCAAAATCTCGTGATGAGGGCGAAATCGTTATCGCCCAAAATCAATTACAACAGCGCGGTGAAGTGGCAGAGCCTGATCACTCACATGCAGAAGATTTGCGTAATCAAGTGTCAGTGGCTCGTACTACTGAAGTTGAAGCTCGCTTGGCTGTTCGCACTACTGAAGAGCGCGTTGATTCAGTCGGTGCACGAGCTTTGGCACTGGAGCAATCAGCTCAAGCCGAACGTGATGCATCAGAGCGCGCGATTGTGCGCCGAAGTGCTCGTGCACGTGCTGCTGTAATTTCACAAGCTGTTGCAGAAGCGGCATATGAAGCACTCATTCATATTGAACGTTCAATCGCAAAAGCCGCCGTGGAACGTGGACGTCTTGAAGAATCTCGCGCTGCGCGTGAAGGTGAAACTTTGACCGTTCGCACACGAGGACGTGAATTAACCTCAGAGCTTGAACAGTTAACTACCAGCGTTCACAAAGATGAAATCGCTCGAGCAGAACAAAGACTCCGTATTGAAACTCTCGAAGCAAAGACTGTTGAAGAGTTTGGCATTGATATGGTCACTTTAGTCAATGAATATGGCCCAGATAATGATGTTCCAACATTCCATGAAACAGATGAAGGCGAGATAGTTGCAACTGAGCTTGTGCCATATCGTCGCGATCAGCAAGAAAAGCGTCTGGCATCTGCCGAACGATCACTGAATTTGCTGGGCAAGATCAATCCACTTGCTCTAGAAGAGTTCACCTCACTGGAAGAGCGTTTGAAGTTCTTGGCTGAGCAGCTTGAGGATCTTAAGAACACAAAGAAGGACTTGTTAGACATTGTTAAAGAGGTTGACGATCGTGTTCAATCAATTTTCATGGAAGCTTATACAGAGACAGCAAAGCACTTTGAAGATATTTTCGCTCGCTTGTTCCCAGGTGGCGATGGACGCTTGATCCTTACCGATCCAGATAATCCATTAACAACTGGTGTTGATGTTGAGGCACGTCCACCAGGAAAGCGCATTAAGCGTCTTTCACTGCTTTCAGGTGGAGAAAAGTCACTCACAGCCGTTGCGATGTTGGTTGCAATCTTTAAGGCTCGACCTAGCCCGTTCTATGTTCTAGATGAGGTCGAAGCAGCCCTGGATGATGTCAACCTTGGACGCTTACTTGTTGTTCTTGAAGAACTTCGTGAGAGCTCACAGTTGATCATCATTACTCACCAGAAGCGCACTATGGAAATAGCAGATGCACTCTACGGCGTAACAATGCGTGGCGATGGTGTCACTGAAGTCATTTCACAGCGCCTGCGCGAATCTGACGCTAGTTAAGGTTTAGTTCGATGGGTCTTTTTAGTAAGTTCATCGCCAAAATAAAGGGCACAAATGATTTCTCACCTGCAGACTGGGCAGAACTCGAGCAAGAACTTCTTGCATCTGATCTTGGGCCAACGCTGACCAAGAATTTCTTAGCTGAAGCAAAGAAAGTTAAGAGCGATAACGCAGAGCTGGCGCTGATCGAAATCTTAACTTCAAACCTTTCAAAGAATTCACATGAGCCTGTATTGGTTGCTGGAACCACAACAATTATGGTCGTGGGTGTTAATGGCACAGGAAAAACTACATCTGTTGCAAAGCTTGCTTCGTATTACAAAAGAAGTGGCAAGAGCGTTGTGCTTGCAGCCGGGGACACATTTCGAGCCGCCGCAGTTGATCAACTAAAAACCTGGGGAGTTCGGATTGGCGTCTTGGTCGTTTCTGGAAAAGATAATGGCGATCCTGCATCCGTTGCATTCGATGGAGCAAAGAGCGCCCACGATTCTGCCAGCGATGTTTTTATAATTGATACGGCAGGACGCTTGCATAACAAGAATGATTTAATGGCAGAGCTCAGTAAAGTTAAGAGAGTCGTCGAGAAAGTTTCACCGATTAACGAGGTGTTGCTAGTAATTGATGCAACGACTGGGCAAAATGGATTGCAACAAGCAAAGATATTTACTGAGTGTGTTGAAGTCACAGGAATTGTTTTAACAAAGCTAGATGGCAGCGCCAAAGGCGGCGTTGCCCTGGCCATTGAGGCTGAACTGGGAATACCCATTAAGTGGGTGGGCACCGGTGAAAGTGAGTCGGATTTCGCTCTCTTTGACGCTCAAAGCTATATCAAGGGCCTCCTCTCGTAACCCAGATGTAACAAAAAAGGGGATTTTGTCACGCTCCTGAAACCCTGGAAGCGATGTTTCGTAACTGTGCTGATAGAAGGTTTGGCCATCTCAAAGACGAGAACTTTTGTTTACATTTATGAAAGCAGATACGACTATGGAAGAAGCTGTTTTAAACACTGGCGACACAGCCTGGATGTTGATTAGTACAGGTTTGGTAGTTCTAATGATCCCGGGACTTGCACTGTTCTATGGTGGCATGGTCCGTGTTAAGAGCGTACTTAACATGATGATGATGTCATTTGGCGCACTCGCAATAGTTTTTGTTTTGTGGATCGCATTTGGTTTTTCAATGGTCTTCGGTGACTCCGTTGGGGGTATGGGGCTGATCGGAGATTTCGGCCAGTTCACATTCTTAAAGGGTCTAGACAACTCGACAGCGTTGATCGGAACTATTCCAGCCGCCGTGTTTATTGCATTCCAGGGAATCTTTGCTGCAATTACAGTTGCACTGATTTCGGGTTCAATTGCAGATCGTGCAAAATTTGGTGCATGGATGGTATTTGCTGGCATCTGGGCAACGCTTGTTTACTTCCCAGTTGCACACTGGGTTTTCGCTTTTGACGACTTTGTTGCTACAACAGGTGGATGGATTGCTAACGATCTTGGTGCTCTCGACTTTGCCGGTGGTACAGCTGTTCACATTAATGCTGGTGCTGCTGGATTAGCACTTGCTTTCATTCTTGGAAAACGTGTTGGCTTTGGAAAAGTTCCGATGCGTCCACACAGCTTGCCTTTGGTGATGCTTGGCGCAGCCCTTCTATGGTTCGGTTGGTTTGGTTTCAATGCTGGATCAGCAATCGCATCAAATGGAACT
>JBILAD010000073.1:0-5906 GCA_044354355.1 Candidatus Planktophila sp.
AGCTCCTACAGAATGGTCCTACGTGAAGAGGGACATCCTTGGCCCGGGCTTTACTTAATGCGAAATGGTAGCAATAAGTAGGTAAAAGGGAAGCCTCAGAGCGCCTTGTTTAGATCCCGGAGATATTGGCGATTTGGCCAATTCCGGCGGTGATCGCCATACCCAAGCACCCGCCAATTAACACACGGACCGTTGGAGCCAACACCTTTGAACCAGAAATTCTGGCGCTCACAACGCCCGTCAAAATTAAACCGCCTAATGTGAACAACACAATGCTCCAGGCCTTAGCGCCAAGGGTTGGTGCAAAAGCTCCTGCAAATGGAATTAAGCCACCGGTTGTAAATGCAATGGCAGATGCAACGGCAGCCTGAACAGGCCTTGCCTTGGTATGAGGATGTTGCCCCAGCTCATCTCGCAAGTGTGCTTCCAATGGATCTTTGCGGTGCATTTCTAATGCAACTTGTAGAGCCAGAGCGGGAGTGAGCCCACGATTAATATAAATGTGTTGTAGCTCCTGCAATTCACCTTCTGGATCAGCTGCCAGGTGCTCAATCTCTAATAAGCGATCTGATGCTTCAACATCATTTTGTGAACGCACTGAAACATATTCGCCAACTGCCATCGACATCGCACCTGCTGTAATTCCTGCAATACCTGCAGTCACTAAAAAGTCATTTTTACCTGCCGCTGCAACACCCACCATTAATGAAGCCGTTGATACCAGGCCATCATTAGCACCAAGTACTGCAGCGCGTAGCCAACCTGCTCGATGGGTACGGTGTTCTTCGTTGCGCTTATGTACCTCTTCAAGTGCCATTGCTTTAGCCTACCTGAAGACTATGCATTCTTTCTTGAGCCACGAGCAAAAATGAGCAGGGCTGCGGTTCCGATCAACATACTCACCCACACATTCACGCGCAATCCTGCGATCGTATTAGCTGAATCGATACGAATGAGTTCAATGAAAAAACGTCCAAAACAATAGGCAAATACATATGCAGCAAATACCTGTCCCGCTTTAAGAGTTTTTCCAAACACCATCAAAAGTACCGCTACCAGGACACACCAGATAGCTTCATATAAAAATGTTGGGTGGAAAGATTCAAATTCACTGTAACCAAATGGGCGATATCTAAAAGGAACATCAAGTGCCCACCATGTATCCAATGGGCGTCCAAAGAGTTCGCCATTAAACCAATTGCCAACCCGTCCTATAGCTTGGGCAATCAAAATTCCTGGAGCTAATGCATCTGCAAAGACAGCAAAAGAAGGTAGTTCAATTCGCTTTTGCAATGACTTGTATCGCAAATATGCACCGAGTAGACCCAGAGAAATCGCACCCCAAATACCTAATCCGCCTTGCCAAATCTTTAGCGCATCTAGTGGATTGCCATCTGCGCCAAAGTAAGCAGAAGGTGAGGAAATCACATGGTAAATGCGTCCACCAATGACACCGGCTGGAACTGCGGTTATTGCAACTTCAGAAACAACTGATTTTCCATTAACTGTTTGTGCACAAAATCTTTTGTCGCTCAACCAAATTGCAACAGTGATACCGGCAATGATGCAAAGGGCGTAATAGTGAATAGTTAAAGGACCGATTTCCAACGCCGATTGCGTTGGCGTTGGAAATGCGATCAACACAATTTATCTACCTTCTACAGCGGCGCGGAACTCATCTACATTAAAGTCAGAAGCTTTGCGCTCCCACAATTTTCCATCGATGAATACCGTTGGAGTTCCCTGAACGCCATATTTCGGCATTGAATCGTAATTTGCTTTCACAAGATCAACCTTCTGGCCATCGGTGACGCACTTGGCAAACTTGTCAGAGGTAATGCCAATTTTGCTTCCGATCGCAACTAAGTTCTCATTGCTCCAAAACCCAGAGTTTTCTAATGGAGATTGAACGCGATACAAAGCCTTATGGAAATCGATGTACTGATCTTCATCAGCAGCGCAGAATGAAGCATTAGCCGCACGAACTGACTCATCACCTAAGAATGAAAGGACATGGAAGCGAACGGTTGCTTTCTTTTCACGGATCAAGCTGTCAATGTATTCACCGTTTGCATCTTCAAAGTACTTACAAACAGGGCACTGCGGATCTTCCCAAACATCAACAGTCTTGGCTAAACCAGGATTAAAGGTAATTGCTGAACCGTTCTCTGTATCAATAGTTGAAGCAAAAGCTGCCTTAGCCTTGAAGCCATCAAGGGCTGCAAGTGAGGCGTTCTCCTCATTCTTTTGACTCATCAATGAAAAAACGACACCTGTTATAACGACTAGCGAAACCATTGCGATAACGATCCATCGAGTTACGTTGTCACCGCTATTTGCTTGTTGCTTTGCCATTCTTACTCCTTAGTCGAAGGTGCTGCTTTTTCAATTGATAACTTCCCGTATGGGAAAAAGTACAGATAAAGAGCGCTCAGAGCCAAACCTAAATCGCGCATTATTTCTATGAAATAGGTCCTACGAACCTCTGCAGCCAAAGATGGGTCAATTTCCCCGCCTCCCCCAAAGCAACCACAGTCGATGAGCATTCCACGGGCCCAAACAGAGGCGATTGCTCCAATAAAGACGACCATGATGAAACCGCTGAGGACAGCTGCCGGGCGCACCATGAAGCCAAGAATCAGAAGTAGTGCAAGTGCAACTTCCAACCACGGCAATGCATATCCGGCTAGGTGGGCTAAATTCGTAGGCAAGATTTTGTAGGCAGCAACAGCGTTAGCTGATTCAGTTGGTTTAAATACTTTGAGTCCACCGGCTGCTAACAAAACACCGCCAAGTACAAGTCGAGCCAACAAGGTAATTACTGGCTGAAAGCGCTCATTAAAATCTTTCATCGTCCCTCACGTACTCCCAACGCTAACTCTTTAGCTAGATGAGTTATCGCATCTAATCCCTCTTGCTCAGATTGTGCATCAAGTAATAACTTAATGAAGGCTGAACCAACAATTACACCATCTGCATAGGCAGCTAATGACTTTGCCTGTTCACGTGTTGAAACTCCAAGGCCCACTGAAATTGGTAGGTCGGTAACGGTGCGAACGCGAGCAACCAATTGACTTGCTGTTGAAGCAACTGCATCCCTAGTTCCTGTCACACCCATCATGCTGGCTGCATAAACAAATCCCCCAGTTTTGGCGGTGACATTCTTTAGACGCTCATCTTTGGTGCTCGGTGCAACTACATAAATTGGATTGATGCCACTTTTCTTTGTTGCTGCAATCCACGAATCAGATTCCTCAATTGTTAGATCAGGTGTAATTACCCCTGAACCTCCATTATCAGCAATCGACTGGGCAAACTCTTCAACTCCGTATTTAGCAATTGGATTCCAGTAGGTCATCACAACTGCTGCAACCCCAGTACTTGATGCAACGTTGAGTGCTGCAAACACATCAGCGGCATTTGTTCCGGCCTTAAGTGAAATATCTGCCGCCTCTTGAATTACAGGACCATCCATTACCGGGTCGCTATAAGGAAAACCGATTTCTATTGCATCGACTCCGGCATCTGCCAAGGCTTGAATTGCTTTGGCACATCCTGATTTGGAAGGAAAGCCAGCTGGAATATAGGCAATCAGTGCTGCTCGATTTTCTGCACGGACCTTTGCCATTACAAGATCAAGTTGAGTCATTACAGTGGAATTCCAAAGTATTCAGCAGCTGTTGACACATCTTTGTCTCCGCGACCGGACAAATTAATCAATAGATTCGCATTTGGTCCCAGCTCTTTTCCGATAACCAAAGCACCGGCAAGTGCATGTGCAGTTTCTATGGCAGGAATAATTCCTTCAGTTTTGCAGAGCAGTTCAAATGCGGCCATTGCAGCGTCATCATTGATCGCGCGATATTCGGCTCTGCCAATGTCATGGAGGTATGCATGCTCTGGTCCAACTCCTGGGTAATCAAGACCAGCAGAAATTGAATGTGACTCAACTGTCTGACCATTCTCATCCTGTAAAACGTAGGAGCGTGTGCCGTGCAAGACACCTGGTGTGCCACCAGTAATTGTTGCGGCATGACGTCCAGTTTCAACACCGTCACCACCTGCTTCAAGACCTATAAGTCGCACTCCTGCATCTGGAATGAAGGCGTTAAAGATTCCGATTGCATTTGATCCCCCGCCAACGCAGGCAAGCACAGCGTCAGGGAGTTTGCCTGTTAGTGCAAGCATTTGCTCACGTGCTTCATCGCCGATAATTTTATGAAAGTCACGCACCATAGTTGGGAATGGATGTGGCCCCGCTACTGTGCCGAGCATGTAGTGCGTGTCACCAACATTAGTCACCCAATCACGCATTGCCTCATTGATTGCATCTTTTAAAGTTTTGGATCCTGATGTAACAGGAACAACTTGAGCACCCAGTAATTTCATACGCGCAACATTGAGTGCTTGGCGACGAGTATCTTCTTCGCCCATATAGACAACACAATCAAGTCCCATCAAGGCAGCAGCTGTTGCAGAAGCAACACCGTGCTGTCCGGCACCAGTTTCTGCGATGATGCGCTTTTTGCCCATCCGCTTTGTTAAAAGTGCTTGACCTAAAACATTGTTGATCTTGTGACTTCCAGTGTGGTTTAAGTCTTCACGCTTTAAAAATATTCGAGCACCGCCGGCATGCTCACCAAATCTCTTTGCTTCAGTGATGATGCTGGGACGACCCGTGTAGGTGCGATGAAGCTCGGCCAGCTCGGCAATAAATGCTGGATCTTTTTGTGCTGCATTATGCGCAGCCTCTAACTCTTCAAGAGCGCCAATTAGAGCTTCTGGCACAAAGCGGCCGCCATACTCTCCGAAATGGCCCTCAGTAATCATTAACCAAGCCTACCGAGCAATTGTGCCATCGCAACCTTTGGATTTCCTGAGCGGACTAAAGCCTCACCCACCAGTATTGCGGTTGCTCCATGCTCATGGGCAAACTCAACATCTGCTCGAGTAGAGATTCCTGATTCAGCAACACGTGCAATAGAACTTGGAATCTGTGGAATCAATTGCGCAAATGCTTGCGCATCAACATCTAGAGTTTTTAAATTACGTGAATTAACACCAACTATTTCAGGTGAAATTTCAAGTGCACTCTCTAGTTCACCAGGTGTGTGCACCTCAATCAGGGCTCTCATTCCTAACTCTTTTGATAAATGGAAATAGTCATCTAATTGATTCTTACTTAAGGCTGCAACAATTAACAAAATTACATCTGCCCCATGTGCTCGTGCTTCATAGAACTGATACTCATCAACCATGAAATCTTTTCTTAGGATCGGCAATTCAACGGCTTTGCGAACCGCATCAAGATCGGCCAATGTGCCACCAAATCGACGCTGTTCAGTTAACACACTAATTACTGTTGCACCTGCTTCTTCGTAGCTTGCTGCAAGCCCGGCAGGATCTGTGATGGGAGCAAGAGCACCCTTACTCGGTGAAGACCGCTTTACTTCAGCAATCACAGAAATATCTTCAGTGAGTAGCGCCGCCAAACAATCTCGAACCGGCGGTGCTACTTCAATTGCTTCTAGCAACTGCGACATTGGCAAGCGTCTAGCAGCTAAGTCCTCGCGCACTCCTTCAATGATCGAATCTAATACGCTCACTATTTTTGATCCTCTGTTGGATCAATTCCCTTATCAAGTGCTGACCAGGAGTTGAGCTGACGAGGAGCACGTTCATACCTAGATGAAATCTTGAACTTCCGTGCCAGAAGTAATACCAGCGCCATGACAAAAACCCCAGCGATAGCAATGGGCAACAGATCACTCATGACTGCGTCCTAAACGATTTGCTGCATGAATGGCGGTTAGAACTGCTGCTGCTTTATTTCTACACTCTTGGTTTTCTGATTCTGGATCTGAATCTGCAACAACACCAGCGCCAGCTTGGACATATGCCGTTCC
>JBILAD010000074.1:0-5885 GCA_044354355.1 Candidatus Planktophila sp.
AGATGCCGAGCAAGCAACTGTTGTTGCACACCGTGGATCCCCACTTGTTGTGCAAGGTGGACCCGGCACAGGCAAGACAACTGTTTTAGTTGAGGCAGCACTTGCTCGCATTCAAGAGGGACAAAACCCAGATTCGATTTTGCTGCTGACATATGGCCGTGAGCGAGCATCAGAGTTACGTGATGCCATTGCACTTCGCACAACAAAGACAATGTTTGAACCATTAGCCAGAACATTTCACTCTCTAGCCTTTTCTATCTTAAAGATGAAGGCAAAGGCAGATCCAGATCCCATTTTGCTCAGTGGGCCAGAACAAGAAAGTTACATTCGTGAATTACTTCTGGGTGATATTGAGGATGGGTATAAAGAGTGGCCCGAGGATCTACACAAGGCATTAACAACACATGGTTTTGCTCGAGAACTTCGAGATTTGATGTTGCGCGCATCAGAACGTGGAATCGATGCAGATGAGTTAGCCAAGTTAGGCGTGCAAGAGGGCGAAAAGTATTGGCAAGCAGCAGCTGCTTTCTGGAAGAGGTATTTGAACTCTATGGTGATGCGCGAGATAAGCGCACAGGATGCAAAGCTTCGTATCGATCCATCTGAACTTGTCTCCCGAGCATCGATTCATTTGCGTAATAACCCAGATTTGCTAGATCAATTGCGTAATCGCTTCACAACGATCATGGTCGATGAGTTCCAAGAAAGTGATCCAGCACAACGTGAACTTCTTTCACTCCTTGCAGGTAGTGATGTGATTATCTGTGCTGATGCAGATAGCGCGGTTGGTCGATTCCGTGGAGCAGATCCTGATGGATTAGCAGCAGCCCTTGATCCATATCGAGCAAAGGAAGTTGTACTGGGTAATGTTTATCGCAGTGCACAGGCGATCTTTGAAGTTGGTCATGAGTATGTGCAGAGTTTCCGTGGTTCACCAGTAACCCGAAAGCGCACTGTGAGCATTGAAAATCAAGGCTTTGTGGGGGTTCACCGCTTTAGAAGCGGGGCGGAGGAAGCAGCCTTTATTGCCCATCAATTCCGCAGCGCTCATCTTCGTCAAGGGATTTCCTATAGCGATATGGCAGTTGTTGTGCGCACACCGGGTGTTCAAGCATCTGCGCTGCGCCGTGCATTTTCACAGGTTGGTATTCCAGTTGCATCAGAGCTCCAAGCGCTAGCTGGTAATCCTGCAATCACACCGTTCTTGTTGTTAGCTCGAGTTGCAATAGGTGCCCAGCCTCTTAATTTAGATACTGCAGAACGTTTATTGCTTTCAGAGTTTGGCGGGGCAGACTCAATCTCATTGCGCCGTATTCGCAGAGCGATGATCACTGCTCGTCCTGAAGGTGATGAACGATCGGGCACACAGTTGTTACTCGATGCAATTCTTGACGGACAGTTGTTTATTGAAGGCGCAGACAGTGTTCTGCGCGTGCATGAGCTACTAAAGGGTGCAAAGGCAATTGCCCGAAACAAGAGCGCTTTAGCCGATGATCTATTGTGGTTTATTTGGGACAACGCTGTTACAAGTGATGGGCAGAAGTTAGCTACTACCTGGCGCAACCAAGCGTTGCGTCCGGGAATCCGTGGGGCTGCTGCAGATCGCGACCTAGATGCGATGATGCAGTTGTTTGATTCTGCTGCGCGTAATTCAGAACGTTTTCCCTTGTCAGGTCCTGCAGCATTTATTAATGAGGTTGCCCAAGAGGACATTGCAGGCGATGTTATTACCGCCAAGGGAGTGCGACCAGATTTCGTGGAGATCCTTACCGTCCACAGCGCAAAGGGTCGGCAGTGGGACTTAGTTGCTATCGCAGGGTTGCAAGAAGGTGTGTGGCCTAACCTCAAGCAGCGTTCATCGCTATTAGGTGCTGAACGGTTAGTAGAGCGCAAGCGCAACCCTGATATCCCGCGAGTTCAATTAGATGTGATTGCAGCTAATGGCTTAATGCAGGATGAGCAGCGCCTCTTCCATGTGGCTTTAACCCGGGCCAAACAATCACTTTTCATCACCGCCGTGCAGCGTGAAGATGAAGAACCATCACAGTTTTTTGAGGCAATCGAAGTCATGGTTAACAAGACAGATGATGATGAACATGTCATAACCGATGTTCCACGTCCCATCACAGCACCAGCTTTGGTGGCTGAACTTCGTGCGCAATTAGATGGACCAAAGGCAAAAGAGGCTGCTGCATTATTAAAAGCGATGAGCACTGAAGGTATTCATCTTGCAAATCCGATGAGTTGGATTGGCTCTGTGCCATTAAGTACTGATGCACCTGTCATAGAAGCTGAGAAAGAGGTTGTTGTTTCTCCATCAGGTGCTGAAAGCTTTGTGGAATGTGGCGTGAAGTGGTTCTTGCAAAACAATGGTGGATCAGATGGTGATAGCACCGCGCAAGTTTTGGGATCTGCCATTCACGCATTTGCGGCAAAGATGGTGCAAGAGCCAGGTACAACTCGTGAACAACTGATTGATTCTCTGCAGAGTTCATGGAAGTTAATTGATCCAGAAAGCGGTTGGGTCAGTGCCTCTCATCTGGAGTCTGCCGTCATCATGCTTGAAAAGTTTGTGGAGTATCACAAAGAAACAAAGCGTGAAGTTAAGGGTGCTGAGCTGCGTTTTGATGTGAAGCTGGGACGTGCTCGCATTATTGGAACTGTGGATCGACTTGAGGTTGAAGCTGATGGATCACTATTTATTGTTGACTTTAAGACTGGCAACAGTGCTATTAGCAAAGAGGATGCGAAGAAGAATCTGCAGCTTGCTAGTTATCAGTTAGGTGTTGCCGAGGGTGGGTTTGCAGATGGCAATAAGTCGGCTGGTGCCGAACTTGTCTACTTAGGCACGAGCAGCGCTGGTGCATCAATCCGCCAGCAGCATGCAATTGATCTAGAGGAAACTAAGGCAACTATTGAAGGTATTGGCGAAGGCATGGGTGCTGCAACCTTCTTTGCCACTGTTAATAAGCGCTGTAAAGGCTGCCCAGTAAGGAAATCCTGCCCTGTTCAAAGTGATGGACGGGCGGTGAATGAGTCATGACAGATGCCAAGTACACACCTGAAGAGATCATTGCAAAACTTCAGGCACATCCAAAGTTTGGTGCACAGATCAAGCCGATTACGAAGCATCAATCAGCAATCATTAGTAGCGGGCTAGAACCTGCAGTTGTTATTGCAGGTGCTGGATCAGGCAAGACAGAGACAATGAGTAATCGTGTTTTGTACTTAGTGGCCAACGGTTTTGCAACCCCTGATCAAATCTTGGGACTAACCTTTACCCGCAAAGCTGCCGGTGAACTATCTGTTCGAATCCGCAAGCGCTTGCGCCAGCTTTCACAACTGCCAGAGTTCAAACACATTATTTCAACTAGCACCGCAGTTACGACCTACCACTCATATGCAGGCAAGTTGCTCAGTGAACACGCAATCCGTTATGGAATTGATGCTGATGCAGATCCACTAGGTGAGGCAGCTATTTGGCAGATTGCATCTGATGTTGTGCGCAACTGGTCTGATGATTCCTACCGCCATGACAGCGCTGTTAGTACAGTCATTAAGGACTTACTAGGTCTTTCTAAATTTATGTTGGAGCATCAAGTCAAGGCAGCAGATATTGAAGCAATTGATAACGAGATGCTTGAGAGATTGCAAGACCTAAGTGGAAGCACCAATGAAGATACTCGCGCTGTTGCCCGCACGATGCGCCAGCGCAATTCGCTGTTGCCGATGGTTGAAGCATTTATGGAGCGTCGTAAAGCATCTGGTGAGCTCTCATTTGATGATCAGATGTCATTAGCTGCAGATATTGCACAAAACTTTGAGGATGTTGGTACCTTAGAACGCGGTAAATACACAGTTGTTTTACTAGATGAGTACCAAGACACCTCACAATCACAGGTGCGGATGTTGTCCTCTCTCTATGGGGCAGGCCATCCAGTAATGGCTGTGGGAGACCCATCACAGGCTATTTACACCTGGCGTGGGGCCTCTGCCGGCACCATGGCCTCATTCCATAAGTACTTCCCAAAGGCTGATGGACAGACAGGTACTGAACAATTCTCACTTCCAACGACATTTCGTAATGACAAAATCATCTTGGCTGCAGCAAACAGTATTAGTGCGCAGATCAAAGCAGATGGTGGGCAGCAAGTTGTTGAACTAGAAGCGCGCACTGGAGCAGGAGATGGCGATCTTGCTTATGGAATCTATGAAACTGTTGAAACAGAATCACAAGCAATTGCTGAATACTTTAAAAAGTTGTGGAATCCAGATGCCGGTAAGTCTTTTGCAGTCTTAGTTCGAAAGCGTAGTCAGATTCCTTCCATTGAAAATGCTTTGCGAGAGCAAGGATTACCTGTTGAAGTAATTGGTATCGGTGGTCTTATCCATATTCCAGAGGTCGCAGATGTTGTGACCCTGATGAAGATCATTACAGATCCTGATGCTGGTTCATCCTTGATGCGTCACTTAACTGGACCGCGAATTAATCTAGGTCCACGAGATATTGCAGCACTTGGTGGATTTAGTCGTGAACGTGCAAAGGCAATGCATGCTGACTCTAAGAGTTTTATTAAGAAGATAGCTGCCGGCAATCCTGATCAGTTAGAGGCAGATGATCAATTTGCTGGATCGATCATCGATGCTTTGGATGAAATTGCTACTGCAAAGAAAAATGGATTTAGTGATCTTGGATATCAGCGTCTAGTTGCTTTTGCGCACGATCTGCGTCGTTTGCGCTCACGCGCAGGTGGACAGATCACAGATCTTGTTACTGAGATTGAGAATTATCTAACACTTGAATCTGAAATTACCTTGCGCGAAGGAACACAGACAGGTCGCAGGCACTTAGATCGCTTCTTAGATGAAGCATCAAAGTTTGAACGCAGTGGTGGATCTGTTTCAGCCTTCCTTGATTGGTTAGATGTTGCATCCGATGAAGAGGGTGGTCTGAAGGTTAGCGCCCCTGAAGTGCGCACAGATGTGGTTCAAATCCTTACAGTTCACATGGCAAAGGGAGCTGAATGGGATGTGGTGGCAGTGCCTGGATTATCGGAAGGCACATTCCCTGGTGTTAACCGCTCTGACCCGGATAACTGGCTGAAAAATGAAAAGCATGTGCCATTTGCGTTGCGCGGTGATGCTCATGAGCTTCCAGTTTTCACATTAGATGGAATTAGTAAGAACAGCGAAGCTGCAAAGGCAATTAAAGAGTTTGCTCGCCAATGTGTTGATCACATCAAGATGCGGGAAGAGATGCGTCTTGCTTACGTTGCTGTCACCCGAGCCCGCACACACCTTCTCTGCACAACATCGTGGTGGCGAGATGGGGCTAACTCAGTTTCTCCTTCACAGATCTTCACACTCATCGCAGGGGCTGCAAGTGCTAACGGCGGGCAATTAATTTCAGATTGTGCCGCCCCTGAAGATGGTGTTGAAAATTCAACACTTGAAAACCCACAGACTGCTATGTGGCCACGAGATTACCTGGGGGATAAGCGCGCACAATTTGATGCAGCTATGGCCTTAGTTAATTCATCGGATGTGCACCCGTTGGTAGATTCACAAGATGGCGAAGTGAACTCCTGGATCATGGATGCCCATAGTCTGATCACAGAACAACGCAACCGCGCCTTAGATGTTGTTTCGGTTCCACTGCCGACCCGACTCTCAACATCTACCTTGGTTGCACTGCATGAAAACCCACAAGAGCTTGCACTTAACATTCGCCGCCCAATGCCACGTGGACAAGATCAGTATTCACGTCGCGGGACAGCTTTTCACTTGTGGGTTGAACACCAATTCACAGATGCAGCCACCTTGTTTGGTGATGAGTACTTGGATTATCTAGATCCACTCGATGATGATTCAAAGTTAGAAGATCT
>JBILAD010000075.1:0-5862 GCA_044354355.1 Candidatus Planktophila sp.
AGCAGTGAATGTTTCAACAATTAACGCGCTATTCCCTAAGGGTGGCGAAGTAACTGTTGCAGATCTCATTGCAAAGGGCGCAGTTCGCGATAGCTTGCCTGTAAAGGTCCTTGGAAACGGCGAAATTGATGTCAAGGTGAGTGTTACTGCACACGCTTTCTCATCATCTGCTGTAGACAAGATCACTGCAGCTGGCGGAACAACAAACGTTCTCTAATAAGCGAACTTTTTAAGACGAAAGAGACAGAGGAGAAGAGCAATGCTTTCAGCATTCGGGATGGCTTTTAAGACACCAGATATACGAAAGAAAATTTTCTTTACTCTCTCAATCATGGCTTTGTTCCGCTTTGGTTCGGTTGTTCCAACACCTGGTATTTCATACACAAATGTAAAGCAGTGTTTAGCAACGGCTGAAACTGGCGGACTATTTGGCTTGATTAACCTATTTAGTGGTGGAGCGCTAATTCAGCTTTCTGTCTTTGCTTTGGGAATCATGCCTTATATAACTGCTTCAATTGTCGTTCAGTTATTGACAGTCGTTATTCCACGATTTGAGTATTTGCAGGAAGAAGGACAGGCTGGAACCGCGAAGTTAACCCAATACACTCGCTACCTAACAATCGGGCTTTCAATCTTGCAGTCAACGGGTCTGATTGCAGTTGCACGTACACCAGGGCGGTTGATTTCCGGATGTACTCTTCCACTCATTCCTGACGCTTCATGGCAGCGCATCATCACAATGATCATTGTCATGACAGCGGGTACTGCTGTCATCATGTGGCTGGGTGAGCTCATTACCGATCGTGGTGTGGGTAACGGTATGTCAATTTTACTTTTCACATCTATCGCTTCGAGTTTCCCAAGCCAACTTTGGTCGATTAGATTACAAAACGGAATCTTCGTGTTCCTATTTGTCATGGCAATTGGTGTAGTCGTAGTCGGTGCTGTTGTCTTCGTTGAGCAGGCACAAAGAAGAATTCCAGTGCAGTATGCCAAGCAAGTGGTGGGCCGCCGAACTTATGGTGGAACCAGTACCTATATCCCAATTAAAGTTAACCAAGCAGGCGTGATACCAGTAATTTTCGCCTCATCAATGCTTTACATCCCTTCTTTGATTGTTAATTTCACAAATACTGATGCAGCATGGGCGGTTTGGATTAGTCGAAACTTTGTCAGAGGCGATCACCCAATTTATCTCATTATGTATGCATTTCTAATTATTTTCTTTGCTTACTTCTATGTTGCAATCACTTTCAAGCCAGAAGAGGTCGCGAAGAATATGAAAAAGTATGGAGGTTTTGTGCCGGGAATTCGTGCCGGAAAACCAACAGAGGAATATCTCCAGTACGTATTGTCGCGCCTAACTGCACCTGGCTCAATATATCTTGCAGTAATTGCCTTGATTCCAATTGCAGCGCTTGTGCTATTTGGTGCTTCACAAAACTTCCCATTTGGTGGAACTGCAATCTTAATTGTCGTTGGTGTTGGTCTAGATACTGCAAAGCAGATTGAATCTCAGCTACAACAGCGTTCATATGAGGGATTCCTTAAGTAATGCGTTTAGTCCTGGTAGGTCCACCAGGTGCTGGCAAAGGAACACAAGCTCAATTCCTGGCCGCGCATTTTTCAATTCCACACATTTCAACCGGAGATATTTTCCGTGCTAATTTAAAAGCTGGAACTGATTTGGGAATACAGGCACAAACTTTTATGGACCGTGGCGAGTTAGTTCCAGACTCAGTTACAAATGAGATGGTTAAAGATCGTTTGTCCCATGATGATGTTGCCAATGGATTTATTTTGGATGGTTTTCCACGCAATGTCGCACAGGCTGAAGTTCTCCGCGTGATCCTTGCGGAAAAGAAGAGCCCACTTCAAGCGGTTCTAGAGTTTTCAGCACCAGATGCAGAGATTATTGCGCGTTTATTGCAGCGCGCGGAGATCGAAAAGCGTGTCGACGATAAAGAAGATGTCATTAAACGACGTCTAGAAGTCTATGCAGAGCAGACCGCCCCAATCATCTCCTTCTATCGCAATGAAGGATTGTTAATCTCTGTCAGCGCAGTTGGAACTGTTGAAGATATTACTTCTAGCGCAATCGCAGCTCTAAGCCGCGTAGCACAGTAAATTTCTGCGCATGGCTATTCAGGTAAAAACCCTTGAACAACTAAAGACGATGCGTCGTGCAGGCTTGGTGGTCGCAGAGATTCACAAAGCAATCCGTGAAGCGATTAAGCCAGGTATGACAACAAATGCTTTAGATACGATCGCTGAAGCGGTAATCAAGCGCAACGGTGCTACTTCAAACTTCAAGGGTTATCATGGCTTTCCAGCAACTATTTGTGTTTCAGTAAATGATGAAATTGTTCATGGAATTCCTGGGGACCGCGTAATCAATGAGGGCGATGTCGTATCAATTGACTGCGGTGCAATTATTGAAGGCTGGCATGGAGATGCAGCATTTTCGATTGGCATCGGTGCAGTTGATCCAGAGGATCAAAAGTTGATGGATGTTTGCGAAGAGTCGATGTGGCGAGGAATCGCAGCCGGAAAGAATGGTGCAAGGCTTTCTGATATTGGTTATGCAATTGAGCAGTACACGCTTTCTCAAGGTGAGTATGGAATTTTGCAAGAATACGGTGGACATGGCATAGGTACAGAAATGCATCAAGAGCCACACGTACTTAACTTTGGTAAAGCAGGAAACGGTCCAGAGATAATTCCTGGATATGTGCTAGCGATTGAGCCCATGATTACTCGTGGCTCGGCACGTACTAAGGTTTTGGCTGATGATTGGACAGTCGTTTCTGCCGATAAGTCACGCGGATCACACTTTGAACATACCTATGCGATATTGCCTGATGGAAACCCATTTGTTTTGACCGCATTTGATGGTGGAAGAGAAGATCTAGCAAGACTTGGCGTGGAGATTTCAGACCTACTCTAGAAACACCAATTTGTTACCTTTTTGAGACCCAAACTCCTTACGAAATGCCCAATTAGGGACTATTTTCTGTTCATCCCTCACCCTCGAGGGCAGGAAAAAAATGGAGAACTCATCGATGAGAAAGACCTCTTTTATTCGCTTAGCTATTACGGCAACGGCAGTTGCTGCATTGGTTGGCACAACACTTCCAGCCCAGGCTGCTGTGAAGCCAGCAAACAAGGCAATTATAGGTGATGACTGCACAGCAGCATCAGCAGCATCAAAGAAAGTAGCAAAAGGCCGCGGAGTCGATGGCTCAGATTTAACATGCATGGTTGTACCAACTGGTTCATATAAGGGCCAAACAAAGTGGTGGTACAAAGATGTTAAGCCTCTAAACAAAATTGACTGGACTGTTCCAGCTAACCCAGGCGGGTACTCACTAACAAGTAATGCAATCAGCGACACATTGAAGGCTGAAGGTTTGCTTGGTGAGTACACATCAACATTTAAGCCAGGTGCAGGTGGAGCTGTTGGTCTTGGAGCTTTCCAAGAAATTAAGAACAAGCCAGAAGCAGCTCTTGTGACTGGAATTGCAATGACTGGTGGACTTTATTCAAATAAGTCACCTCTCAATCTTCTAGATTCAACTCCAATTGCAAAAGTTCTTCGTGAATACGATGCGATTGTTGTTCCAGCGAATTCGAAGTACCGCACACTTAATCAACTAATGGAAGATCTAAAGGCTAAGCCAAACGGTGTTGCAATCGCTGGTGGTAGCAAGGGCGGTATCGATCACCAAGTGATTGGCCTCCTTGCACAAACTGCAAATATCGATCCAACTAAGTTGAACTACGTCGTGTTCTCTGGCGGTCCAGAAGTTATTACTTCAGTCCTCAGCGGCTCTACTCAGGTAGGCATTTCAGGTTCATCTGAGTTCAACGCATTTGTTTCATCAGGAAAGCTTCGTGTTCTTGGCGTTTCATCGTCAAAGCCTCTTGTTGGCTTTAAAGGTAAGACTTTCAAGCAGCAGGGTTATGACCTTGTATACGGAAACTGGCGAGGAATCATGGCACCAGCTGATATCTCAAAGGCTGATTACAACAACTTCATCAAGGTGATCGACATTATGCACATTTCACCTTCTTGGAAGGAACAGCTTAAGAAGAACAACTGGGATAACGAGTTCGAAGCAGGTGCTAATTTCAAGACCTTCCTCGAGAAGCACATTCCAGAAATCAATAAGGTTATGAAGGGTCTTGGAATCTAATTTGATTCTCAACAAGCTCTCTAAGCAAGCAAAGGGGGAGCTGGCATTTGCCAGCTCCTTCTTCTTGCTTGGAATTTTTGTTGCATGGGATACCTCAGGTATGGATATCCCTCAAGATAACTCGATCGTTAGTCCGCAAACCTTTCCCTATATGGTCGCAGCATTTGCATCATTAGTCGGCCTTGCATTGATTGTGGACGTTTTGCGTGGAAAGTATGGTGTACCTGAGGGAGATGAACCAGGAGATCCCTACACACCACTTAATTGGAAGACTATGGCCATTGTTGTTACAGCAATTGGTATGCATGTTATTTTGCTTGAGATTGCAGGGTATGTAATTGCCGCAACGGTTTGTTTCTGGGGAGTTGCCTACGCATTTGGATCTCGCAAAATCCTTAAAGATTTAGCCATAAGCACAGTATTTGCATTTATCGTTTATTTCTCATTCAGCAAGGGTTTGAATATCAATTTACCTTCAGGTTTCTTTGAAGGGATTCTTAAGTAATGGGTAATAACTTTGCAATGTTGATGGATGGTTTCCAAACCGTCTTCACACCCACAAACCTAATGTTTGGCTTATTGGGAACTTTCTTAGGAACACTCGTTGGAGTGCTCCCTGGAATTGGCCCAGCACTAGCCATCGGTTTATTGCTGCCAATTACTTTGACAGTAAATCCAACCTCTGCCCTGATTATGTTTGCCGCTATTTTCTACGGCGCTATGTATGGCGGATCTACAACTTCAATTCTTCTTAATACGCCGGGTGAAAGCGGTTCGGTAATCACCGCCCTTGAGGGCAACAAGATGGCAAAAGCTGGGCGTGCGGGTGCGGCCCTTGCGACTGCGGCTATTGGTTCATTCGTTGCAGGCACAATCGCAACAATATTGCTGGCTTTTGGTGCACCTGTTCTAGCTGAATTTGCCTTAACAATTCAACCCGCAGGCTACTTGGCCCTCATTATTTTAGCTTTTGCAACTGTAGGAACTTTGCTTGGCACTTCTCGAATCCGTGGATTAGTCGCGCTTTCAACAGGTTTGGTAATCGGCCTGGTCGGCGCAGACCTTCAATCAGGTGCGCTACGTCTTACCTTTGGAAAGTTAGAGGCCATCGATGGCATCGAAACAGTCACAGTCATTGTTGCGATCTTTGCCTTAGGTGAAACTTTGTATTTGGCTAGTCGTCACACATTAGTCAAAGCCTCTGTTTTGCAGATTCAAGGTAAGGCGTGGATGACTCGCGAAGATTTCAGACGTTCTTGGCGCCCATGGCTACGAGGAACCGCAATTGGATTCCCACTAGGAGTAATCCCTGCAGGTGGCTCTGAAGTTCCAACCTTCTTGTCATATGGTGTTGAAAAAGCTATTTCAAAAAACAAAGATGAGTTTGGAAAAGGGGCAATTGAAGGCGTTGCTGGTCCAGAAGCAGCCAACAATGCAAATGCCGCAGGAGTTCTAGTTCCAATGCTTGCGCTCGGTTTGCCAACATCTGCAACCGCAGCGGTAGTTTTAGTTGCTTTTCAATCATTCAATATTCAACCAGGCCCAATGCTTTTCCAGACAAATCCAGAAATCGTGTGGGGTTTGATTGCATCACTGTTCGTAGGAAACTTCTTGTTATTGGTGCTCAATCTTCCATTAATCCGTTTCTGGGTGATGCTTCTTAAAA
>JBILAD010000076.1:0-5829 GCA_044354355.1 Candidatus Planktophila sp.
CATACCTGATTTATATAGGTAATCAGGGCACCGGTCAGTTTGGTCAAAGTTGGGGCTTAACGGCGCTACTTATTAGCGCTGGGGCGGTAACTGCAATCCCACTTCTATTGTTCAACGGCTCAACTAACAGACTTCCGTTTACAACTATCGGGTTATTGCAATACATAACTCCAACACTTCAATTCTCTATTGGGGTGTGGGTGTTAAATGAAGATATGCCAACTGCTCGTTGGATTGGGTTCTTGATTATTTGGGCAGCGCTTGTGACTTTAGCTATCGACTTGATTAGATCAAGCAGAGCGGTCAATAACAGCGTCGCATAGCGACATCAATGCACCTGTTGCATCGTTGATAGGTAGCGGACCTAGTGCGCCACGTGCCTGCTTTGCAACTTGATGCAGTTGTTCGCGAGCCTCATCCAGTGCTTTGTGATTGCGCAAAGCAAGTAGGACTTGTTGAACAGTTGGTTCATCTTCAATTGGGCCACTAAGTAGTCGCCTCAGATCATTATCTGCCGGAACATTGGATTTCATAACATTTAAGGTAACAAGTGTTGGAACACCTTCACGAAGATCTGTTCCCGGAGTCTTACCAGATTGATTTGATTCGCTAGCAATATCAATAACATCATCTGCCAACTGGAATGCAACACCAATTTTTTCACCAAAGACAGTCACTGTGTCAGTGATATCTGCCGGTGCACCTGAAATCATTCCGCCATATCTAGCCGACGCAGCAATTAATGACCCAGTCTTATCAGCAACAACTTTTAAATAATGTTCTAGCGGATCCTGACCCGGGTTTGGGCCTTGTGTTTCCATGATCTGACCAATAACTAAACGCTCAAATGTTCGTGCTTGTAATCGAACTGCTGCGGGTCCAAGATCTGCCAATAAATCAGAGGATTTAGCGAATAAGAAATCTCCTGTAAGAATCGCAATGGTGTTTCCCCACCGCATATTGGCACTTTCAACCCCGCGACGAAGTGGTGCCTCATCCATAACATCATCGTGATAGAGCGTTGCCAGGTGGGTAATTTCGCAGGCAACTGCCGCAGCAATAATGCCCTCACGGTGTGAATCTCCATATTGAGCGGTCAAAAGCGTTAGTAATGGGCGCAAACGCTTCCCACCGGCTGCCACAAGGTGGTGAGCGGTCTCATCAACAAATGGGTACTCACTGCGGGTGTGACTACGAAGCAACGCTTCAACATCAGCCATTTGGCTAACTAGCTGTGCCTCTAATTCAGGGGCAACGTTTGGAATGCCAAATGTGGACATTAGCGTATGAAGATAGCGAGATTAGTTATGAACTCCAGTAGAGGTGCTGGATAAACACCTAGTGCAACTGTAACAACGGCGGCGATAACAACTGTCGCTTGAGTCAAGACTGAAGGAATCTCAACGCCAGTTCCATCTTCAGTTGCATCAGTAAAGAACATCAAAACAATCACACGAATATAGAAGAAGGCAGCAATCGCACTTGAAAGCACACCGGCGATTACTACCCCTTTGGCACCACTTTCATATGCGGCAGAGAAAATAGAAAACTTTCCAATGAAACCACTTGTAAGTGGAATTCCGGCAAAGGCCAATAAGAATAATGCAAATGATGTTGCTGCAAAAGGAGAACGCTTGCCTAGGCCCTTCCAGCGATTGAGATCTGTTACTTCACCGGCAGAATCGCGAACAAGTGTCACAACACCAAATGCGCCAACAGTTGCAACACCATAGGCAAATAGATAGAAAATTGTTGCATCAAGGCCTGCTTTATTAAGAGCAATAACACCTGACAACAAGAAACCTGCGTGAGCAATTGATGAATACGCCAACATGCGCTTCACATCGCGCTGTGAAATTGCAACTAGAGAACCTAGAAGCATCGTCACGATCGCAATAGCTGAGAGCACTGGAGTCCATGACCATTGAGCGTTTGCAAACACTGTGTAATAGATACGAAGCATTGCGCCAAAGGCTGCAACCTTTGTTGCTGCTGCCATAAAAGCTGTGACAGGAGTTGGAGCACCTTGATAGACATCTGGTGACCATGAATGGAATGGGACTGCGCCAACTTTGAAGAGTAAGCCAATTGAAAGAAAGGCCATACCAATTAGCAGCAGAACATCATTTCCACCGCCACCAACTATCGCTTCGCGAATGCCCGCAAAGGTAATTGAGGCTGAATACCCGTATAGATAAGCAGCGCCAAACAGGAAGAATGCTGATGAAAAAGCACCTAATAAGAAGTACTTCAGAGCGGATTCCTGTGAAGCCAATCGGCGGCGGCGTGATAGTCCTGCCATCAAATACAGAGGCAAGGAAAGCATTTCTAGAGCAACAAACAAAGTAATCAAATCATTGGCAACCGGGAACATAAGCATGCCTGATACTGCGAACAAAGTGAGTGGATAAACTTCAGTAATCTGGTTACCCGATTGAACAGCTTGGCGTTCTTCCTCAGATCCAGGCAATGCCGCAGGAAGTGCTGCAAAGTGTTCAGTGTCTGAAATTAAGAAGACTGAAATAATTGCAATAATCAAAATCGATGCCTGCAACAAAACAGCTGGTCCATCAATGACAATCGAGCCGACCGCTGCAGTGAGTGATTGCTGCCCACGGATTCGCCAAACCTGCACCAATGAAAGAAGCAATGTGCCAAGTGTGAGTGTTAACTGAACCGCTGGGCGTAGTGCTTTAGATACAAAGGCCTCAACCAACACACCAATCAGTGCACCGCCAAGCAAAATAAGCATTGGTGAAAGAAGTGTGTATGAAAGAACTGGCGCTGTGAAAGTCATTACTTGCCCCCATTAGTTGGCGCAGGATCTGTGAATCCCATTTGTGAGATCACATGTGATGCCGCTGGGTTGATTACCTTGAGGAGAGGTGAAGGATAGAAACCCAACACCACAATGATGGCAATAACTGGTGCGATTGCTAACTTCTCGCGAAGGTTAAGGTCTTTGAGGTTCTCATTGCCTGGTGTTGTCGGACCATGCAACGCTTTTTGAACTGGAATCAAAATGTATAAAGCAGCCAAAACAATTCCGAAGGTTGCAATGATTGCGTGCACTGGGTAACGAGTAAACGTTCCAACAAGTACTAAGAACTCACTCACAAAACTGGAAAGCCCAGGAAGAGCTAGTGATGACAAGCCGGCTATAAAGAATGTCCATGCCAGCACCGGAGTTACCCGTTGCAAGCCGCCGAAATCTGCAATCGTTGAAGAACCACGACGTGAAATCATCCAACCAGCCACCAAGAACAGTGCTGCTGTTGAGAAACCATGGTTAAACATGTACAAAATAGCCCCGCTATGGCCTTGGGATGTCATTGCAAAAATTCCCATTGTTATGAAGCCGAAGTGAGAAATTGATGTGTAGGCGATCAATCGCTTGATGTCCTTTGCACCAATGGCAAGGAATGCACCATAAACAATTGAGATGACAGCAAGAACCATGATCACTGGAGTAAACGTCTTGCTTGCTTCTGGGAACAGAGTCAGGCAATAACGGATCATGCCGAATGTGCCAACCTTGTCCAGAACACCAAGGAGCAATACTGAAGTTCCAGGCGTTGCAGATTGTGCTGCATCTGGCAGCCAGGTGTGGAAGGGCCATACTGGTGCTTTAATCGCAAATGCAATGAAGAATCCCAAGAACAAAAGATTCTGAGTTGTCGAACTCATCGTCAACTTAGAGAGTTCATTAATATCAAATGTATGTCCGCCCTGCGCCCCTGACATTACATATAGAGCAATTATTGAAGCAAGCATCAATAATCCACCCACAAGGCTATAAATCAAGAACTTAACTGCAGCTGCTGATCGCTCGCCTGAGCCATAGCCTCCAATTAAGAAATACACCGGAATCAACATTGCTTCAAAGATCACATAGAACAAGAAGACATCAGTTGCCGCAAAGACACCGATCATCATTGTTTCTAGAACAAGAATCAAAATATAGAAAGTCTTGACGCTCCAGCGTCCACCATGTGCTTCATTCCAACCAGCAAGGACGACCACTGGTGCCAAAACTGTTGACATCAAAATAAGCACTAGTGCGATTGCGTCAACACCGAGTGCGTATTTAATTCCAAAGCTTGGGATCCATGAGTACTTCTCCACAAACTGCAAATCAACATTGTCGCGTTGGAATCCAACTGCCATTGCAATTGTTGCCCCCATAACTACAAGGGTTGTAACAAGTGCTGCTTGCTTTGCTGGCTTTTCACTCCCCTTAGGAAGAACTGCAATAACTCCAGCCCCGGCTAATGGCAAAAGCATTAATAGTGTTAACCACTTCATTACTGAATCACCACCCAAATTGCTGCAACCAGTGCAAATGCACCCACCAAAATTAAAGCCGCATAGCTACGAACAAAGCCATTTTGAAGGCCGCGAAGGGCTGAACCTGAACTCATTGCCAGCTTTCCAACTCCGCGAACAGAGCCATCAATAACGGCTTCATCAGTTGCAACTAAAGTTGTTGTTAGCGCCTGACCTGGACGCATAAAGACAGCTTCGTTAAAGCGATCCTGCATCAAATCTTGACGTGCAATCTTTG
Source organism: Candidatus Planktophila sp. (assembly GCA_044354355.1). Taxonomy (GTDB): domain Bacteria; phylum Actinomycetota; class Actinomycetes; order Nanopelagicales; family Nanopelagicaceae; genus Planktophila. The sequence continues at coordinate 4,565 of JBILAD010000076.1, forward strand.
TAAATATTGAAACATCTTCTGGTGCAACTGATGCAACATCTTGACGAGAGTACTTAATAAAGGCAATAGCAACACCGATTGCAACCATTGTTAAAGCAAGCGCAGAAACAACTATTGGTTCTAGTAAATGCTTTTTGTACTCCTCGCTGTGAGCAAAGAGTGGATGCAACCAATTTTCTAAGGCATCGCCACGAGAAAGTAGGAATCCAGATGAGACAGATCCGATTGCAAGAATTGCCATAGGCAGCCACATCAGCCATGGGGATTCATGAGGATGCGCGTCCTCATCCCATCGCTTAGTTCCGGTAAAGGTAAGAATCATTACGCGCGTCATATAGAAGGCGGTAATTCCAGCACCAAGCAAAGTCACGCTTCCCAGGATGATTCCCTTTAAGCCGCCTGCATCAAATGCGGTTTCAATAATCATGTCCTTGGAATAGAAGCCAGCAAATGGTGGAACACCAAGGATTGCTAAATAACCAAGTCCAAATGTTACAAATGTGATTGGCATGAACTTGCGAAGTGCGCCGTACTTGCGCATATTTACTTCATCATTCATCCCGTGCATTACAGATCCTGCACCGAGGAACATTCCAGCCTTAAAGAAACCGTGTGTGAGCAGGTGCATGATTGCAAATGCATAACCAACTGGGCCTAAGCCAGCAGCAAGAGTCATGTATCCAATTTGAGACATCGTCGAAGCAGCTAGTGCTTTTTTGATGTCATCTTTAGCTGTACCAATTAGTGCACCAAACATCAAAGTAATTGCACCAACAATCACAACTAGAAGCTGAGCTGTTGGAGCTGCATCAAAAACAAAGTTAGAACGCGTAATCAAGTAAACACCTGCTGTAACCATCGTTGCTGCGTGAATCAATGCCGACACAGGTGTTGGGCCTGCCATCGCATCGCCAAGCCATGCCTGCAAGGGGAATTGGGCTGATTTTCCAGCAGCTGCGACTAACAACATGATTCCCATTGCTGTAAGCGCGGCCTCTGACGTGCCTTCAACTTGCTCTGCTACGCCGGTAAATGAGACCGTGCCCATAGTTGCAAAGGCGATCATGATCGCAAATGACAATCCCATGTCACCAACACGGTTCATAACAAATGCCTTCTTAGATGCTGTTGCATAGGCAGGCTTTTGATTCCAGAAACCAATCAATAGGTAGGAAGCAAGGCCTACGCCTTCCCAGCCAACGTAGAGATTGAGATACGAATCTCCCAATACAAGAAGAAGCATCGCTGCAATAAATAGATTTAGG
>JBILAD010000077.1:0-5813 GCA_044354355.1 Candidatus Planktophila sp.
CTGGGGCTGATTCAAATGCCGGGATACTTGGTTCGATTTCAGTGATTGTGGTGAATCCCATTTCTTGAGCCTCTTCAAGAAAGAAACCATTACCGCCCCCAATTTCTACAATGGACTTTCCTGCAGGCGAAGGGCATGTCTTGAGGACAATCTTTCTGTAAGAATTTTTCAGACCGTGTAGTTCTTGCGAATAATCAAAAGTACTCTTTGAGTAAAGTTCCTGTAGATCGATATCCCAAATTGGATCTGATCTAAACAAGCTACATTCCTTGCATTTAACCCACTGATAGTGGCGGCGATCTGGTAGGCGGCGAGCAGAAAAGACTTCATAGTTGAATGTGTTTGCATCGATAGTGGCAGAGTAAATTGCCTCTGAATTACCTAGAGTGCCACATATGGCGCACTTAGTTGCTATCTCCACTCGATCTGCCCCAATTCTTATAAAACCGTTACCGACCCCGAACCATACGCGATGGCGCCGTAATTAATGGGGGTTTTCATGAGGCGGCACACCGCTATCCCTCAGTTAGTTCTCAGGTTAAAGGCGTCTAATAGGGGCTATGACCAAGCCAACGCGCATCTATAAGCACTCATCGGCTGGCACGGACTGGGCAGCGCTTTTATTGGGAGCAGGTCTTGGTTTAACTCTGGCTTTGCAGTTAACGACAGTGCGTAAAAGTGATTTCGCTTCTGTCTATGCATCCCTTGCATCGTTCTCCCGACTGACTGCATTAGTGGGTACGTATCTAGCAATTGTTGGCATCTTTTTAGTGGCACGTATTCCCTGGGTTGAAAAAGGCGTTGGACATGATCGCCTTGTTACCTGGCACCGCAAGTTAGGTCCTTGGTCTTTATATGGCATCGGTGCACATGTTTTCTTTATTGTCTTATCTTTTGCAGGACAAGATTCAATCCCACTCTATAAAGAGTTATGGCGCATGCTTAACTCTTTTGAGTGGATGTGGTTTGCTATGGCTGGCTTTGTTTTGATGATTTTAGCTGGGGTTACTTCTTATAAAAAAGCTCGAGCAAAGATGAGCTATGAGACATGGTGGATCATCCATGTTTACACATACATTGCTGTTGCAGCATCCTTTATGCACCAAGTAGTTAATGGACAGATGTTTATTGGTCATCCACTTAACCGTGCTTACTGGACTGGGTTGTATGTCTTGATGGCATTTGCAATTGTGTATTGGCGCATTGGTGTGCCACTGGTGAGATCACTGAAAGTAAACCTGAAAGTTGAAAAAGTTATTGTTGAGGGTCCTGGAGTTATCTCGGTCATCATGAAGGGCCGTAATCTGCACACACTTGGCGCGCAAGGAGGTCAGTTCTTTGGGTGGCGCTTTTTAGCACGTGGACATTTCTTAATGTCACATCCTTATTCTCTATCAGCTGCTCCTACGGAGCATCTAATGCGCATTACTGTTAAAGATTTAGGTGATCACTCACGCTCACTCGCCTTTATGAAGCCTGGAACACGAGTCTTTGTTGAAGGACCGTATGGTGCTTTCACTGCAGGGCGCTCAACGCGCCCTCATGTGGTTTTAGTAGGTGGTGGTGTTGGTATTACGCCCATTAGAGCGATTATGGAAGAGCTAAGTGGCGGCGTGCAGATGGATGTAATTTTTAGAGCATCTAAAGAAGAAGATTTAGTTTTAAGAGAAGAGCTAGATTACTTAGCTTTTAATAGCGGTGGATCTATTCGTATTCACTATCTTGTGGGATCACGAAAGAATCATCCAATGGATGCACGTTCAATGAAGCGCCTTGTGCCACAGTTTGCAGATTCTGATGTTTACATCTGTGGTCCTGAGCCCTTGGTGAGCGCAGTTCGACAAGCTTTTGAAGATGTGGGTGGTCCTAAAAACAGATTCCATGATGAGGCTTTTGCTTTCCACCGCGAATAGGTTTTGCACTTATCCACAGAACACCCCATAATTATGGGGTACACAATTATGGCTGTCGGTGGTATCCTTTAGATTGCCGAAATGGAAATTCGGTTTGCACAATCGGCGCGTAAGCATCGAATTGGTAAGGCGCGAGTGAATTATGTGATGGAAAATAATTCCCACATAGTCATTAGTAGCCAAGACGGTGGAAAAGTTCAATGGGTATGGATTGCTGATGATGATCGAGGTCTGGAGCTAGAGATAGTTGCAGGGGTTCTTGAATTCTATGTGCTTGTAACCCACGTTATGCCCACATCTTTGAGGAGGAGGAAAAAGAATTGGCAACAAAAGTGAAGCGTAAGTACACGGTAGGCCCTGATGTCGATTTAAAGCGGGAAGTAGTTCGCCTTAAGGATGGCACGCGCCTGACCAATACTCTGGCCGCAAAGATGGCAAAAGATGCGATCAAACAGGCAGTGGGTCGGCCCTCATTGACTGCTAAATCTGTTGAATCTCCGCAAATTAAAGTCAGAGTGCCGGTAAAACTTAAGAAGGCACTCGATAAAGAGGCAAAGCGTCGAGGAGAAACTAATTCAGCTATTGTGCGAAAGGCTTTAGAGAAATATCTCAAGAGCGCCTAAGGGTGCGTATTTTCCTTGCAGGCTCTGTGCCTGTTCTCAGAAATTCCTCAGGTAATTGGGCTTATATAAGGGATGTAAATCTTTCAAGGGGTTTCCAGGATGAGGGTATGAGATGAAACGGGCGTTATTGATTGCAGGAGGGGCCTTAGGTGGCCTTGGCGCAGTCATGGCTATTACACCCCCGCAGTTTTCATCTACTGAATCTTTAGCACTTGGTGGTCCTGCAATGGCTGCCGCAACACCAACTGCAGTTGCCACATCCACAGCAATTGATTCGCCAACACCTACTGCAACTAAAACTAAAGCAAGTACAAAGGCCACTAAGAAAGCTACTGCAAGTAAATCTGCAACACCTGCAGCTACTGCAAGTAGTAATTCAAACTCTGGCGCAGTTGCAACAGCTGATCCAACACCAACTGCTACTAAGACAACTGCAACTCCTGCACCTGTTTCTAAAGGCGTGAGCGGCACTTTTACTGGACCAACAGTTAATGTTAACTACGGTAACGTGCAAGTGCAGATCACTGTTAAAGACGGCAAGATAGTTGATGCAACAGCTCTTCAAGCACCTAGTGGGCGAAATGATCGCTGGACCAATATGGCTTTGCCTATTTTGAAGAAACAGACTCTTGCGGCGCAAAGCGCCAGCATTCAAGGAGCATCTGGTGCTTCTTACACTTCATACGGTTGGTATACATCCCTGCAAGGAGCGCTAGCTAAAGCTGGTTTGTAAGGTTTTAGGTAGGCTCACACAATGAATCACCTTCGCAAGCAGTTCCCTGTGTGGGGAACGATTGTGGATGTGGATATCGCATCTTCTGTTGTCAGTGAAGAACACTTGAATCAAGGCATGCAACAAGTAATAGATTTTTGTAAGCAAGTAGATGCTGACTTTTCTACCTACATCGATACATCTTGCGTTAGCCGCCTTCGCACAAACCAAATAGAAATTAGCTCTTGCCCACCTGCGGTGCAAGAAGTGTGGGAACTGTGTTTACAAGCAAAGCACTTAACCGATGGAGCTTTTGATCCTTGGGCAGTTGACGGTGGTTTTGATCCCTCAGGGTTAGTTAAAGGATGGGCGGCAGATAAGTGTGCGGATATGTTGGTTTCTTTAGGTATTGAACACGTGCAAGTAAATGCAGCTGGTGATCTAGCACTGCGCGGTGGTTACTTTGACGGCATTGTTAAGCCGTGGAGGATTGGAGTTGTTAATCCTGAAAACAAAAACGAAGTTGTGCACACCTTTGAGATTACAGATGGAGCTATTGCAACATCAGGTACATATGAGCGCGGAGCGCACATCAATGATCCTTACACCGGCATGATTGCAATTGGGGCAGCCTCTGCAACTGTGGTTGGTCCTTTGGGGTGGCTCTGTGATGGCCTGGCAACTGCGTTGATGGTGGCTGGTGAAGATGGGGCTAAGTACTTTAGCCAGCCTGAATTAGTGGGTTATGAGGTCTTTGTTATTGGTCGACATGAAAATAGTGCGTGGAGCATCTAAAGTGACGCTCATGAAAAAGCGCCTCTCCTTATTTACAGCCATTCTTTTTGGCTTTGTGGGCTTGGGGCTTACTCCTGCATATGCAGTTGATGAGCGTGTTATTGATGTTGTGGCAGTGACATGGGCTGGTGCTGGGGTACCTGCTGGTGATGTTAATGCAGTGGCTAAGGTTATTGATAGTGATGTTAATGCTGACTGGAGAAAATTCACCACTCTCTATGGTGATACTAAAGATAGAACAATCTCATTTACGACTGGGAGAGTATTGCCTGAGCCAATTTCATTGATATCTAAGATGGCTTGTTCTGGCTTTGCTGCATCAGAATTTCTTTCATCCATTCGACCTGAGGCATATAAGCGCTTAGGTATTAGTGATTACTCAAAGAGATATTTAGTTGTCATTTCTCCTAAGGCTAGTTGTGTGTGGTCAGGCAGAGCGCAGTTGGGCGGGCCTAAGAGTGTTTCAGGAACTGTAGTACTGCATGATTCAGCATCTAGCTATGTAATCTCTCACGAACTTGGCCATACATTTGGTTTAGGACATAGCAACTTCTTGCGCTGCGATGACGCAGCTAATGATGGCGCTTGGTCTGATACCTGCAAGGCAGTTGAATATGGTGGCACCATTGATGTGATGGGCAATATTGATGTTTCAACTCCCCTAAGTACCTATCACCAATGGCGGATGGGATATTTAGATGATTCGCAGATTAAACAAGTCTGGCAATCAGAAGTTATAAGTCTTGCACCAAGTGATTTTGCAAATGGAATTAGAGCTATTTATATACGAGATGGCAAAGCTGCTTACTGGATCGAATATCGCAGAAAGCTAGATGGGGCTGGTTACAAGCCAGGACTTGCTATCTATCGCCTTGATCCACCACCAATTTCTTCAGTTGTTTCACCTAATCCAGAAGATGCAGCGGCAGCTGAATTTGGTTCAGTTTTGGGCACAGATGTATGGATGCTCAATCTTGATACTTACCAATACCGTGATTCTCGCTCTGTTGGTGGATCAATGACAGCGCTTACTGCAACTACTTACTCAGGTAATGTTTCCTTTAGCGCAGTTGCATCTGAAACTGGAGCGGTTGTAACAATTAAGAAAAAGGCTGACAACATGGCACCTGCGGTGCCGCCAGTAGTCCCGGTTGATCAGTGGCGCTCACCGAATATGACAATCATTAAAGCTGGCTATGAAGATGCTGGCACAGCAATTACTGGATTTGAAGCTTTAATTGACGGCGTAGTACAGAGCGTTAAGGCATCAGATATTGATGGGTGGGTGCCGACATACTTAAACCCTTTCATTGCACCCAAGACTCTTTACTTACGTGATTTACCAGAAGGCTCCTATAATTTTGCACTACGTTCTATCGATATTTTAGGAAACAAGAGCGAGTGGTCGCCAACTATGAAAGTAGTGATTGACCGTGCCGACCCAGTTGTGACTAATGACTTTGTATTAAATGCAGTCAGTGGCAATGAACTTTCACTGCTATGGAAAGGTGCTACGGATGCTGGAAGCGGTATTTGCCAAGTAAATATCGTGGATGAAGATGGCTTGATTATTCAATCTTCATCTGTTAAAAATGCACCAGTATTTAAAGTTACCGTAGGAGCAACTTTGGCTGGAACTGCTCAAGTATTTGATTGCATCGGTAACGGCATGCGCGGGGATGTGAGCATTAGTGGCACATTGGTGAGTGCCGACAAGAGCTCAAAGACAGGCAAATGGAGTGCAGCTGGAGCCGCTTTTGGCATAGGTGC
>JBILAD010000078.1:0-5797 GCA_044354355.1 Candidatus Planktophila sp.
TGATCCAAGCCAAATTGCGCGTCAAGCAAAGATGACATCGATTAATAGCGCGCTAGAGGTGGACCTTTTTGATCAAGCTAATGCAAGCCATGTTCGGGGCAAAATCTATAGTGGCTTTGGCGGATCAACAGATTTCATCGTTGGAGCACTTCATAGTCGTGGGGGTCAATCATTTGTCGCACTGCCTTCCTGGCATCCCAAGGCAAATGTCTCAACGATCGTGCCACGGTTGCAGGCTAATGTGACACATTTTCAGCATTCATTTGTGGTTACCGAACAAGGAGTGGCTGCATGCTTTGGTCATAGTCAAACTGATCAGGCGATTAACATCATTAAAAATGCTGCCCATCCTTCGGTGCGTGAAGAATTAACTGCAAAAGCTAGTCAGTTCGGTCTTTTCAAGTAATTAACTCTTAGCCCACAGCATCAGCGGTGGAACATCTTGGCGCATATTCTTTGCAATCCAGACCGCTCCATCAAGGTTGTCACCTGCTGAGTTAACAACCACAGCATTAGGTAGCTTTGCATTGATCTCTCTAGCAATCTTTGTCGCATATGTTGCATTGCGCGCTGGACCACCTTGAATAACTATCTCTGGAAAATCAGCCTTACTGCCACCGCACCCATACCAGGTTGCAACAACTGTTTGTGCAAGTAGGTAGGCACCTTCATCAGCAATTGCTGTTGCAGTTGAGACACCCGCATCTGCAGCATCCAATACCTTTTGCGCAGTTCGGATCGCAAGTGTTGCTGCATCAGCACTGTTCTTGATCACGAGATTATCAAAAGCGGTGCATTCGTTCGCAAAGTATTCAAGCATTTCTGGATCATCGCCGCGTCCTTGACGCAGGGCTAATGCTTTTGTAATTGCTAACTTACCCAGCCAGAACCCGCCACCTTCATCACCAAAGGTGCTGCCTAATCCATCGCGGTGTGCAAAGGTGCCATCTATGCCTCCGATAGAGACCACACCACCACCAATAGAAAGCACTACGCCATTGCGGCCATTGAGTGCGCCGAAAAAGCCTGCTAATCCATCATCTATGACAGCTACTTCACGTGCTCCAAAGAATTCTTCGCACAACTCTAAATACTCTTCAGGGGCAGAAACCACACCATAAAAACCGGTGCATGAAAGTGCAACAACATCTGCTGAGAATTTCTGCACAGATTCAAACACTGCGCGTAGTGCAGGTATTGTCGTTTCTCCAGCAAGTCTTCCGCGATCACTGGTTATCAATAAATCACCCTGCTTGATGCGGCATCCCGATTGGCCTAAATCAACTGCCAGCACTTCATTATTAGCCATGCGGTGAAGGATACTTGAAGTGGTGTGGGAAGATAAGCACATGAGCAAATTAGGCGTAATCATGGCTTCTGAAATTGCTGAAACCCCAAAGGTTTTCACCGCGATTTTGGATAACAAGAAAACCTTTGATTCTGTCAAAGATGTATTGCTGGAAGAAAAGATTCAATCTGTGCTGATCTTGGCTCGTGGCACCTCAGATAATGCCGCGCATTACCTCAAGTACTTGATTGAGACTGAGATTGGATTACCTGTTGGTCTGACATCCCCATCATCTGTGACTGTCTATAACGCAGAGCTAAAGTATGCAAACACCTTAATTATTGCCATCAGCCAAAGTGGTCAGTCACCTGATCTTGTTAAGTTTGCAACAGCTGCGCGTCAGGCAAATGCTTACATCATCGCAATGACCAACGACGATAAATCTCCGCTTGCAACCATTGCCCACAACCACTTCTCACTTCTTGCTGGGCCAGAACTTGCTGTGGCGGCAACAAAGTCATATAACGCACAGCTATTGATTTCTTACTTACTCGTTGCCAGTTGGACAGGCAAAAATGTGAACGGTGAGCAACTCATTAGTGAAGCAACCCGTATTGCAGGAACTGCAGATTTGGTTGCAAAGGCAGTTGCCACAGCATCGCGCGAGAAAGAGGTAGTCATTCTTGGTCGCGGTTTTGCATATCCCAATGCTCGTGAAGCAGCACTAAAGATTCAGGAAACCTGCAAGATTTCCGTGCAGGGGCTGTCAACAGCTGATTATCTCCATGGCCCTATCTCTGCGCTCACTCCAGATACTCAGGTATTTATTGTTGCTCCCTCACATATGCCTGCATCCTCAATAACAGAGGCAACAACAAAGATTCGTAAGACAAGTAGCCGCATCTTTTGGATTGGCAATGGCGGCACACCACAAGGTGATGACATTGTCCTTGCTGGATCAAACTGTGATGATGAAATTACTTCCACATTAGTAGATGCAATGGTGCTGCAGCGCTTTGCTCTTGAATTTGCAGTTGCATCAGGTTATGACCCAGATGCACCTGAAGGCTTATCTAAGGTGACCCTTACGAATTAATCAGAGTTATTGATTGTGTGAGTTCGTTGTAACTGAGTAAGTCAGCCCTATTACCAACAGCAATTTCGCCTCGATCAGTTAAGCCCATGAGTTTGGCTGCGCGGGTTGAGGTTGCAGCAACTGCTTCAGGAATTGAAAGCCCCAACTCTTGAATCGAGTTTCGGAAAATAGCATCCATCGTCAAAGTACTACCGGCTAGAGAACCATTTGATTCCAGGCGAGCAACGCCATCTTTAACAATTACCGGCAGCTCTCCAATGGTGTAGTTGCCATCTGTTCCACCGGCTGCAGCCATTGCATCTGTTACAAAGATCAATCGATTACCCACAGCTGCATATATCTCTTGTGCTGTCTTATAAGGAACATGGTGGCCATCAAGGATGAGTTCAACGGTTAATCTTTCATCGGCAATGACAAAAGATGCAAATGATGTCTCATTTAATCCTTTGTCCATAGCGTTCATGAAGTGGGTAATAACGCGGCCGCCAGCATTTGTTCCTGATGCAGCATCTGCAAAATCCCCATCTGTGTGGCCAAGTGCGACTGTGACACCGGCTGCGGTTAAATGTGTAATGGCTTCACTTGCCCCAGGTAGTTCAGGAGCAATTGTGATCATTGCGATCGACCCATCTGCTAACTGGAGCAGCTCCTTGATCTCTGAAAGATCTGGATTGATAAGTAGTGCGGGATCATGGGCACCGCAACGAGCATGAGATAGGTAGGGACCCTCTAGGTGTATTCCTGCGATTTGGCCTGAGAGCACAAAAGGTTTTAACCGTTCAATCTGCGCTTTGAGAACCTCAATTGGTTCAGTGACCAATGATGCAAAGAGGGAAGTAGTGCCGTGTCCACGATGTGTTTGAATAACTGAATGTATTTCACCAGGTGTTAGCGCTGAAAAGCGTGCGCCACCACCACCATGGCAATGAATATCTACAAAACCAGGAATTAGCGTTCCATCGACAATCTGATCTGGCGCGGAATGGGCTCCGCTGTTTATTGAACGAATGACATTGTCAGATACTTCAATCCAAGTCTGGCCAACCAGGCGTGCATCAATTACTGCAGAGTTGGATTGAATGATCACATCCCCATTCTACTTCAATGGATGTGGGAAGATAAGGACATCACCGACAAAGGAGACAACGATGGCCACAGCAAAGAAAGCAGTTGCACAAAAGGCTTCTGTAAAGCGTGCAGCACCTGCAAAGCGCGCAGCTGCACCTATCGTTCAACCTCGCCAGGATCGTGTTGATTGGCGTTCGCTCTATTTATACGCAGTCTCACTGATCACTTTGATGGTCTGTTTATTCACAGTAATTGCAATTATTAATGGCCTCATGGACTTTGCATTGCCACAGCCTGATTACTACTACGACTCATCATCTACTCCTGAAGGTATGACGAAAGAGGCATATCGCCAGCAGATGGAAGATGACAACCAACGCCGTGCCATTAAATCTTTGATTGGATCTGTTGCTCTATTTGGTGCAGCGCTTCCGCTATATCTCTATCACTGGCGCGCAGCACGCAAAATCAATAACTAACCGATTAGTTCGCGGTTACGCTTTACTTCACGCTCGTGATTGCAAGGACGCTCTGTATGTGTGTCATAACAAGGGTCACACAGCAGTACTAACTGATGGCATTCTGCCTTCTGGCAGTTTCTAAACTGCTTTGTCGCACTCTTACATTCAGCGCATTGCCCAATCAACTTAGTGTGATCACTAAAATCAATTGTTAGGCGATCATCGAAGGTATATAGAGAGCCTTCCCATAATCCGTCATCGCCAAACTTGTTGCCATAACGCACGATTCCACCCTTGATTTGGTAGACCTCTTTAAAGCCACGGTTTTTCATAACAACAGACAAGATCTCACAACGAATACCACCGGTGCAGTAGGTAACAACCGGCTTATCCTTCATGTGGTCATACTTGCCACTTTCAATTTCTGCCACAAAATCATGAGTTGTTTCAACATCAGGAACAACAGCATCTTTGAACTTACCAACCTTGGCTTCAAAAGCATTACGGCCATCAAAGAAGAAGACCTCATCGCCGCGTTCTTCAACAAGTTTGTTGACCTCTTCCGGGCGCAAATGAACTCCGCCACCAATAACACCATTTTCATCAACTTTGATCTCATCAGGATTACCAAAAGCCACAAGCTCTGGACGGATCTTGATCTTTAACTTAGGAAAATCTTGTCCTGTGCCATCAGACCATTTGAAATCAATCTTCTTAAACCCTGGGTATGCCTTTGTTGCCTTGACATACTTCTTGAGATCTTCCATCTTGCCACCCAAAGTTCCGTTGATACCGTGTGGTGAAACAATGATGCGACCTTTGATACCAAGGGATTCACACAAAGTCTTCTGCCACAGCTTCACAGCAGTGGTGTCTGTAATCGGCGCGAAGCCGTAATACAGAATTACTTTGTCTAGGTCCATGGGCTAATTCTAACCTTCCTTACCTGTATTGCGAAAAGTGCGCCTAAAATAATGCCATGGATTTCAGCTTTACCGGTGAGGTAATCGAATGGCGAGGACCTGCCCCTTTTTACTTTATAGAAACTCCAGCCAAATACGAACCCGAGATCAAAGCTATTGCAGCAGACAAAAGTTATGGCTGGGGAGTCCTGCATGCCATGGTCACCATCAAAAATGAAACCTTTAAAACAGCATTGTTTCCAAAACAAGGCACCTACTTAGTTCCTCTAAAAAACGCTGTTCGTTTGCCATTAGCCCTTGAAGTCGGGAACAAAGTAACAGTCGAACTTAACTTCGACTGTTGATTCTGGAATGATTGCACTATGAAAACATTGGCAGAGAAGCTTAAGTCGGAGCAATGTCGTCGGATTCTTGAAGCACTAGAAAGTGGTCCAAAGTCTCAAGAAGAGCTAGTCCAACTCACAAAATTGACCGCTGGATCAATCGCAAAACATGTAGATGTATTACTTGAAGCAAAGTTAGTTCAGAGCAAGCGCAACGGTAAGTTCTCTAAGTGAACAACTTCAAAGGCCTTCGCCAAGCATCGCACTTTGGACCAACCCTGATAGTCACAGCAATTGCTTTTGGCTTCGGCACCTACTACTGGTGGGAAGGCCCGGCCTATGTCATTGCCTTCACAGTTGCCACAGGCCAACTAGTTGTTGGTTGGAGCAATGATCTCTATGACTACAAAGATGACCTTGCACATAAGCGCACCAACAAACCACTTGTTTCAGCTTTAATCACACCGCAATACTTAATGAAGTGGTTGCGCTTCATGGTTCCGTTTTCATTCATCGCAAACCTACTGGGACCACTAGGTATTAAAGGTGGTCTTGTCTATATGCTCGGCATCGCATGCGGGGTTGCCTATAACTTCCATTTCAAGTTCTCAATTCTCTCTCCGCTTCCTTATGCAATT
>JBILAD010000008.1:0-21974 GCA_044354355.1 Candidatus Planktophila sp.
GATCGTGAAAAGAGCTTTGCTGATGTTTCAGAGGAGGTCTTTCCAGGTTTGTTCTAACTCTCATTTGTGGCCACTGCCGACCCTTCGAACGTAGCGACGCCCCTTCCCCGGCGCCGTTGCTAAACAAAGATCCGTCGGCCGGCAGTGACCAGAGATGAGAGCAGTAATACAGGTAAGTAACGACAACTACAGCAGGTAAAGGGGGAGTAATGACAAATACAACTGAGCATGTATCAGTAATGCGCGATCGTTGTGTCGATCTTTTGTCCCCTGCAATTTCTGCATCTACTAACCCAGTTGTTGTTGATGCAACCTTGGGCCTTGGTGGCCACACAGAAGCTTTGCTTCAAAAGTTCCCACACCTGACAGTTATTGGAATTGATCGTGACCTTGATGCGATTGCAAAGGCAACAGAGCGCCTTGCACCATTTGCAGATCGCTTAAAGACGGCGCATTCAACATTTGATGGCATTTCACAGGTTGTTGCAGGTTTTGGATACAAGCACATTGACGGTGCTTTGTTTGATCTAGGTGTTTCATCAATGCAACTTGATCAACCAGAACGTGGTTTTTCTTATTCACAAGATGCTCCTCTTGATATGCGGATGGATCGCACCCAATCACTGACAGCAGGGGAGATCATCAATACATACGAGCCAGGTCAATTGGTTCGCATCCTGCGCACATATGGTGAAGAAAAGTTTGCAACCCGCATCGTTGAATCAATTGTTAAACAACGAGCAATTGCGCCAATGAACTCAACAACTCAGCTGGCAGAGATGGTTAAAGAGGCTATTCCAGCCGCCACCCGCCGCACAGGTGGCAATCCTGCAAAGCGCACATTCCAGGCACTTCGTATTGAAACTAATGATGAATTGGGAACGATTACCCGCGCCCTGCCTGCAGCCCTTGAGCTTCTCAACGTTGGTGCTCGCTTAGTAGTGATGTCATTCCAGTCCCTAGAAGACCGCATCGTGAAGCAGCTATTTGTTGCCTCCACAACATCTGGGACTCCTCGCAATCTTCCCTTCGAGCTTCCAGAGTATGCCGCAAAGTTTTCAATGATTACCCGCGGTAGTGAGACACCAACAGATGTTGAACTTGAGGAGAACTCACGTTCTCAATCAGTGCGACTTCGCGCAATCGAGAGGGTGGCTGCGTAATGGCAATGACCGCCTTTGCTCCAGCGATTACTCGCTCAAAAGAAATTTTCGCTGAAAAGTCATCACAAGTAGTTCTCAAGCTTGTGCCAGATCTTTCAAGCGGAAAGCAAGCAGATCGAAAGTTCTTCGCAAAGTTCGTAACTGTAGTTGGCGTTATTGGTCTCATGTTCCTTCTCCTGATCAATACCTTGCTAGCACAGGATGCATTTGAACTTACTAGCTTGAAGCTTGAGGCCAAGCTAGTAAGTGATGAACGCGAAGCAATTGCACGCCAGATGGACAAGTTATCTTCCCCAGATGCACTAGCAAGGGCTGCTACCGAACTAGGTATGAAGCCTTCAGAAACTCCAACCTTCTTGACTTTGGACAAGCCTGTCGTAGAGGTCCCGGTAAAAAATGGGTAACTTTTCATTAGCTCACAACAGAATCAGAGCTCTTATTTTTATGATGGCTGTGATTATGTTTTTGTTTGGGCTTCGTCTTGTGCAAGTCCAGGCGTTGCAGGCCAATGATTATCGTGCCCGCGCAGTAAATGAAATGGAAAAGGTCAGAACTCTTCAAGCACCCCGAGGAGATATCACCGATATCAATGGCGTGCCCTTTGCCCGTAGCGTTGCTGCGACAAGCATTGTTGTGGATCAAACTCAGATTTTAAACCCAGCTAAAGTTGCTGCTTTTGTGGCCCCAATACTGAACTTGAGTGTCTCTGAAGTTCAAACAGCGTTGACCGGCAAGCGCAAGTGGAGCATGGTTGCGCAAAATGCAAAGCCCGCAACCTGGCTGAAGCTAAAAGGTGCCATTGATCAATACAATACAAAGTTTCCTGGGATGAGCCCAGAGCGCATTATTGGATTCTTCCCAGAGCGCAGCTACATTCGCGAGTATCCATCGGGCTCTCTCATCGCATCGCTGATTGGATTTGTTAATCGTGATGGAGTGGGTGCAACCGGTCTTGAATCAAGTATGAATTCAACTATCTCTGGCACTGAGGGCAAGTACTCATATGCCAACGGTTACAAGGCAGAGATTCCTGGCTCACAATCTGAAATTATTCCAGCTGAAGCTGGAACTTCAATTCGCTTAACAGTAGATCGAGATATTCAATGGGTGGCATCAAAGGCAATTGCAGATGCAGTGAAATCTTCTCGGGCACTGAGCGGAACAGTTATTGTGATGGATCCAAAGACAGGTCAGATTTTGGCACATGCAACCGCTCCTACATTTGATCCCAATAACACCTCAAAAGTTTCTTTAGTTGCAATGCGAAATCCATCTGTGCTGGATGTGTATGAGCCTGGGTCAACTGGAAAGGTAATGACACTTGCCGCAGCGATTGAAGAAAAGAAAATTACTCCAGAGACAGTTCTGACTATCCCTTACGCACTCAAGCGCTCTGTTAAGACCTTCCATGATCATGAGCCACATCCAACACAACGATTGACCACAGCTGGAGTACTTGCTGTTTCTAGTAACACTGGCTCCATCAAAATTGGCGAGATGCTTTCAAATGACAAGCTCTACGATTATTTAACAAAATTTGGAATTGGCACAAAAACGGGTTCTGGATTACCTGGTGAATCACGAGGAATTCTTCCAAAGGTCGCCGATTGGTCAGGAACAACAGCGCCAACAGTGGCTTTCGGACAGGGTTATTCATTAACTGCAATGCAGGCAACAAGTGTCTTTGCAACGATTGCCAATGATGGAGTTCGTGTTTCACCAACTGTGATTGCAGGAACAAGTGATTCCAGTGGAAATTACACCCCATCTGCAACCCGTGAGAGTGTTCGCGTAATCAGCACTGATACTGCGGCAAAAATGCGCTTAATGATGGAGAGTGTGGTTTCTGCCAATGGAACAGCGCCATCTGCCGCAATTTCTGGTTATCGAGTAGCTGGAAAGACTGGAACTGCCCAACGTATCGATGACACCTGCGGTTGCTACCGCGGTTACACAGCATCGTTCATCGGCTTTGCTCCAGCAGACAAGCCAGCATATGTAATTTCCGTAACTATCCAAGATCCCAAGGGAATGCACTGGGGTGGCTACCTTGGCGGTCCAGTGTTTAAAAAGGTTATGTCCTTTGTATTACAGTCAAAGGGAATAGCACCTACTGGCACAAAAGTTATTCCGATTGCATTGACTGAAAAGCAGCTACTTGCTGAAAGAAAGTTGATTGCAGATAAGAAGGCCGCAAGTGTCAAGACCAATTGAAGAGTTCAAGAGAACAGTTGAGTCTGTAGCTGCAATAGCTAATGCAACCCTTACGGGGGATGCAACAACTGTTATTACTGGCTTGACTCTTTCGAGCAGCGATGTGCAGGAAGGCGATTTGTTTATCGCACTACCTGGCGAAAAGGCTCATGGAGCAGATTTTATTCAAGATGCAATTGGGCGAGGTGCGGTAGCAGTTTTAACTGATGCAGAGGGTGCAGCAAAGATTAAAGGCGTACCAGTCATTGTTAGTGCCCATCCACGTCGCGCAGCCGGAGTCATCAGTGCCTGGTTTTACAGCGAACCTATGCGCGATCTCTATAGCGTCGGAGTAACAGGGACAAACGGTAAGACAACTGTTACTACCTTGCTGCACCAGATCATGTCTGCTGCAGGGCGGGAGAGCGGCTTAATCGGCACAGTTGAGACCCGTATTGGTAGTGAAACCATCACAAGCAAGCGCACAACCCCTGAAAGCAGTGATTTACAGGCTCTTTCGGCGGTCATGCGAGAGCGCCATATGCGAAACCTCGTGATGGAGGTTTCTAGCCATGCGATTGCACTTGATCGTATTCGGGGTAGTCACTTTGCAGTTGTTGCCTTTACCAATCTTTCCCAGGATCACTTAGATTTTCACAAGACGATGGATGAGTACTTTGCAGCCAAAGCCAAGTTGTTTACCTTTGAATTCGCAGATTTGGCTGTGATAAATATCGATGATGCGCACGGGGTGCGCCTAGCGGCAGAAACAGAGCTACCCGTGATGAGCGTTTCTCGTCACGACCAACGGGCGACTTGGCATTACGTCTCAATCTCACCTGATTATTCGGGTGCTCATGTTGCTATCCGTGGCAGTGGCGGAATTTTAATTGAAGGCAAAGTTCAGCTACATGGTGGCTATAACTATGACAATCTATTAATGGCAGTTGCTATTGCAAATGAAAGTGGAATTGATCCAATAGATATTGCAGCTTTGCTGCCTCATCTAACAGGAGCTGCTGGTCGACTAGAATCTGTGCGTCTTGGTCAAAACTTTACCGCTCTAGTGGATTATGCACACTCACCTGATGCTGTTGCCCGAGCACTAGAAACTGCACATGAGATCACAGATGGCCGTGTAATCGCAGTCCTTGGATGTGGTGGAGATCGAGATACTTCAAAGCGACCATTAATGGGCAAGGCGTTGCATGATGGCGCAGATGTTTCAATCTTTACCAGTGATAATCCTCGTTCAGAAAAGCCAGAAGAGATTTTGGTGCAGATGACACTGGGCCTAGATATTCAAGAGCCAAGTGCAGTCATTGTTGATCGAGCAGCCGCCATTAAATCAGCTGTCGATGAGGCTCAAGAGGGCGATCTTGTTCTGATCCTCGGAAAAGGTCATGAAAAAGGTCAGGAAATTGCAGGAGTTAACCATCCCTTTGATGATCGAGTTGAACTGGCACGAGCTATTGAGGACAAGAAGTGATTACTTTAACCGCGGCCGAGATAGCTTTACTCGTAGGTGGCCAATTACATTGCGATAAAGATTTGTTGGTCTCTAAAGCACCAGTGTTTGACTCACGACTTGCCACCCCTGGTTGCATCTTCTTAGCGCTCAAAGGCGAAAAAGTTGATGGACATGATTTCGTAGCTGATGCATATCGAGCAGGTGCGGTATTTTCTCTGACAACTCATCGGATCGATGGCCCTTGCATCGTTGTCGATGATGTTTTGGAAGCACTGTCTGCGCTGGCTGCATTTGTTCGAAAGCGCCTAACGGGTTTAACAGTTGTCGGTATCACTGGATCACAAGGAAAGACCAGCACAAAAGATTTGCTGGCTCATATGCTCAGTGTTGCTGGTCCAACCGTGGCACCAGCTGGCTCATTTAATAATGATTTAGGTTTACCAATTACCTTACTGCAATGTGATGAACGGACAAAGTTTTGTATTCTTGAGATGGGAGCACGTCACAAAGGAGATATTGCGCGCCTCTGCCAAATTGCACAACCAAACATTGGGGTAGTTCTAGTTGTTGGTACAGCACACCTTGGCGAATTTGGGTCAGTGCAAGCAATTGCTGAAACCAAATCTGAATTGATTCAGTCATTAGGCGAAGATGGCATTGCAATACTTGGAAGTTATGATCAATACACACCTGCCATGGCATCACTTCATGCTGGTCGCACCATAGTTTTTGGCAAGTCCCAAGAGGTTCGTGCCACAGATGTTGAAATTCGTGAAGGTTGTCCGCACTTTGATCTTGTTACTCCAGCAGGGCGAGATGCTGTTGGTATGCGGTTAGTGGGGGAGCACCAAATTTCAAATGCTTTGGCTGTTGCAGCAGTGGGAACTGCGCTAGAGCTACCCATTGAATTAATCGCAAGCTCTTTATCGACTGCAGAAAATGCCAGCAAGTGGCGAATGGAACTCCATGATGCCTTTGGGCTGTTAATTATCAATGATTCATATAACGCCAACCCTGATTCAATGGCCGCTGCCATGAGGTCTTTGGTGCTCTTTGCCCAAGAGCGTGGGGGCGAATCGTGGGCTTTTGTGGGAAAAATGCAGGAACTCGGCGAGTCAAGTGCTGCCCAGCATGAAGCAATTGGCACCCTAGCCCAAGAGATAGGTATCGATCATTTAGTTGCTATTGCCGCACCAGAGTATGGCAATCCGAAAGGTCAGATGCTTGTCCATCACTACGCAAGTATCGAGGAATGTCTGTCCATGACAGATTATTTCTCTGCAGGCGATGTGGTTCTGGTCAAAGCATCACGTTCTGAAGGATTTGAAGTACTTGCACAAAAGCTAGAAAGTTTGTGGCTAAACAAGAGCGGAGTTGAAAGTTGAGACAGATCCTTATTGCTGGTGCCTTCGCTCTGGTATTTGCACTCTTTGGGACCCGCGTGTTAATCCGCATTCTTGCACGCAAAGGATATGGACAGATTATTCGTGATGATGGTCCAAGTAGTCACCACATCAAACATGGCACCCCAACTATGGGTGGAATCATTTTCATTCTTGCAGCAATTCTTGGATATCTAACCGCTCACTTAGTGACCGGTAATTCTGTAACAGTTTCTGCTTTGCTGGTGATCGGCTTAGTTGTTTGCCTAGGATTTATTGGATTCTTGGATGACTGGCTTAAAGTCTCACGACAAAATTCCCGTGGCTTGCCAGGTCGATTCAAATTACTAGGCCAGGCAATCTTTGCCGCAATCTTTGGTTATCTGGGATTACAGTTTGTTGACTCTGATTCGCTGGCTCCAATTTCGCAGTATTTGTCTGGTGTGCGTGAAACTTCAATTTACTTGGGTTCAGCCCTAGCCATCGTATGGATTGTCATTATGGTGATGTCTGCAAGTAACGGAGTTAACTTAACCGATGGGCTAGATGGCTTAGCTACCGGTGCATCGATTATGACCTTCTTGGCATTTGTCTTAATTGGTGTGTGGGAGTTTGGACAAAGTTGTGCACTCAACGCTGCTGCAGGATGTTATGCCGTCCGTGATCCTTTGGACTTAGCAGTCCTTGCTGCCGCATTTGCTGGCGGCTGTACTGGATTTCTTTGGTGGAATACAGCGCCAGCCAAAATCTTTATGGGCGATACCGGTTCTTTGGCGCTAGGTGGCGCAATTGCTGGTTTAGCAGCAACTTTACGCGTGGAATTACTCCTTATTCCTCTCGGTGGTCTTTTTGTAATCATCACAATGTCTGTGGTTATTCAGACTTTGTACTTCAAGATCAGTGGTGGAAAGCGTGTGTTCAAGATGGCACCGCTTCACCATCACTTTGAATTAGTCGGTTGGGAACAAATAACTATCGTTATTCGTTTTTGGATCATCGCTGGCTTGTCAGTAGCTGCTGGACTCGGACTGTTTTATGCGCAGTGGGTAGCTAAGTAATAAATGTCCATTAACTATGCCGGCCAACGATTCCTAATCTTAGGAGCCGGGGTAACTGGGTCGGCTGTTGCAGCATCATTGAAAAGCCGTGGTGGTGTGGTAACTATCGCAGATGACAACGCACATGATGCCGTAAAGCCAGAGAGTATTGAGCTATCTGATTTTGATGCTGTAGTTATTTCACCAGGTTGGCGCCAGGAACATCCGCTTGTGGTTAAGGTGCTTGCAAGCGGCTTAGAAATTCTTAACGAGATAGATCTTGCCTGGCAGATCCACACAGAGGTTGCACCAGGTCAAAAATGGCTGGCCCTGACTGGTACAAATGGAAAAACTACAACAGTTGAGATGGTTGCAAAGATATTGCAGACAGCTGGATTAAAGGCTGTTGCCTGTGGCAATGTGGGCGACACTGTCATTGCTGCGGTTGATCGTAAAGATCCCTATGACTATTTGATATTAGAGCTTTCAAGCTTCCAATTGCATTGGGCTCAGCAAGCACAATTTGTATCAGCAGCAATCTTAAACATTGCAGATGATCATCTTGATTGGCATGGCACCTTTGAAGCTTATGCAGATGCTAAGTTTTCAATTTTAGATCGAGCAGAGATAGCTATTTTAAATGCCGATGATCAAGAGGTAGTAACTCGAGCCAATCGTTTTACAGGACGCAAGGTCTTTTTCTCACTCGATACGCCGGCACCCGGTGAAATAGGCGTTGTTGAAGAGTTATTGGTTGATCGCGCATTTGTGGCAGATCCCATGGAAGCAGCGATGATTTGTGAGCTCAAGGACATCACACCGACAGTGCCCCACAATGTTTCTAACGCTTTGGCTGCTGCAGCACTTGCTCGAACAGTCGGGGTTTCACATGAGCACATCCAAAAGGCTTTGCAAGAGTTCAAACCTGGACGCCACCGCATTGAAACTATTTTTGAGAGTGATTCAATTTCTTGGGTCGATGATTCCAAAGCGACTAATCCGCACGCAGCATCAGCATCTTTGATGTCCCACTTATCTGTTGTGTGGATTGCTGGGGGATTAGCAAAAGGTGCGGACATGGATTTAATTGTTCAGCGTTGCAAAGGGCGGATTAAGGCGGCAATACTTATTGGCGCAGATCGCCAGTTGATTGCAGATGCGTTAAAGAAATACGCACCTGAGATACCTCGAATTTTTGTTGATGCTCCCTCTGACTACTCACGTGGTGGGGATTCGAACTCTTTGATGGAGGCTGTTGTTGCACAAGCTGCGAAATTGGCAGCACCGGGAGATGCGGTGTTAATGGCACCGGCCTGTGCCTCGATGGATCAATTTATTTCATATGCCGATCGAGGCGATCGTTTTGCTGCTGCAGTGCGCAAGGTAGTGGCTCATGAGTAATCAACAGCGCGAGACTTTCTTTACCAAGCCGGTCAATCTCTACTACATGCTCCTTGGAAGCACTTTGGGATTGAGCCTTCTTGGGTTGATTATGGTTTTTTCAGCATCCTCAATCTATTCAATTGATGCCAAAGGCTCTTCCTATGCAATTGTTCTGCGTCAAGCTATCTTCTTGGCAATGTGTATTCCCATGGCCTGGGTTTTCTCACGTTTTTCACTGACCCAGTGGAAATTAGTCGCGCGCTTTGGATTTATTGTTTCAGTGGGGCTCCTGGTGCTTGTTCAATTAATCGGCAAGAGTGTTAACGGTAATCACAACTGGATTAGTTTGGGATTTGTAGATGTGCAGCCCAGCGAAGTTGCCAAGTTTCTTATGGTTTTGTGGGCTGGATTCATGCTTGCCAAACAAGAACGCTCTGGTGTTGACCACACTGTGGTTCTCAAGCAAATCGCACCAGCTTTTGCACTCTGCATTATTTTGGTGATGCTCGGCAGTGACTTAGGAACTGCCTCTATTTTTGCTTGTATTTTGGCTGGATTGTTGTGGGTTTCAGGATTGCGTTTAGGTATTTTCGGGATTGCATTAAGTGTTGGTCTAGTAGGCCTCACCGCTGCGATTTTAGCTTCGCCATATCGAGTTCAACGTTTTATGGTTTTCCTCAATCCTTTTGCAGAAGATCAATACAAACTCTATGGATGGCAACCAGCCCACAGTTTGTTAGGCCTTGCTAGTGGTGGCTTTTTTGGTGTGGGACTAGGTGCAAGCAGACAAAAGTGGGGCAACCTGGCAGAGGCTCACACAGACTTTATCTTTGCCGTTATCGGTGAAGAGCTTGGATTATTTGGAACCATCGCGACAATTATGATGTTAAGTATTTTGATATTTTCTATCTTTAAGTTAGCCCTTCGTGCTCACGATCCAATGGTTCGATATGTGGCATCAGGTTTTGGGTGCTGGATTGCGATTCAAACAATTTTAAACATTGGTTCTGCCATCAGCGTTCTGCCGGTTGTTGGTGTGACCTTGCCATTTGTTTCTTATGGCGGCTCAGCTCTTATTGCCACGTATATGGGAATCGGCTTTGTGTTGGGTGCTGCCCGCAGAGACCAAGTAATCTATAAAGGATTACAAGAGACAGGTATTAAATGGCTACGGTAGTTCTAGCAGGTGGTGGAACAGCTGGACATGTTGAACCTGCCTTGGCTGTTGCCCGCGAGTGGAAAAAGTCTCACCCACAGGATCGTCTAGTTTTTCTCGGAACCTCTTCTGGCCTGGAAACAACATTGGTTCCTGCGGCGCAATTTGAACTGCATCTAATCCCACGAGTTCGGATTTCACGCAGACCATCGCCATCGTGGTTAAACATTCCATTTGATTTGATCTCAGCTGTTCTGGAATCAAGAAAGGTGATTAAGGGTGCTGATGTTGTTGTTGGTTTCGGGGGATATGTAAGTGCGCCGGCATACATTGCAGCTTGGTTATCGAGAACCCCCATTGTTATTCACGAAGCAAATGCAAAGCCTGGCTGGGCTAATCGCCTAGGCGCAGCATTTTCTGATCACTTAGCAGTTGCCCATCCAGTTGATTCCGGAAAGTTTGAGCACGCACTTTTAGCTGGCCTGCCTTTGCGATCAGATGTTGCTCAAGCGTTTAAAGATTCACAATCTGATTGGACCACAGCCCGTCGCGCTGCAAAGCTTCGACTTGGATTTGCAGCAGATGCGCCACTGATATTTATCATGGGCGGATCCCAAGGATCGGTTGCTATGAACAATGTCATTGCATCTGTGGTTTCTATGTTTAACGAAAAGGGTTTGTCAGTTCTGCACTCTGTAGGAAAACTCAACGCTTTGCCACAGGCCACAGGCGGATATAAACCCGTTGCATACGTGGATGAGATGGCAGATGCGTATTTAGCTGCTGATTTGATAATCGGACGCAGTGGAGCGGTCACATGCAGCGAATTTAGAGCACTTGGCCGTTACGCTCTTTTCGTGCCTCTACCAATAGGAAATGGCGAGCAGTTCGTTAACGCTGCATCCCTTGTTGCAGACAATCGAGCAGAGATTATTAACCAAAAGGAATTCACAGCAGATTTCTTACACTCACAAATGGCTGGTCTGCTGGCAAAGTCAGCTAACGCCCCTATGGAAGGCAATAGCGCAGATATGCATGCTGCCGAGAAGATCGTGGCACTTACAGAGTTTGCGATGAAGCCATGACTCAATCCTTATCTTCGTTAATTGGTAAGCGGATTCACTTCATCGGTATCGGCGGAGCCGGTATGAGTGGCTTAGCACGCATTGCCTTATCCCACGGCATCACAGTGAGCGGATCTGATGCAAAGGATTCATCTGTTGTCATTGCTTTATCTGCATTAGGGGCAACTGTCGCAACATCTCATGAGGCAGCACATGTTGATGGCGCAGATCTAGTTGTGTATTCAACTGCAATTTCTGCCAGCAATCCTGAACGGGTCAGAGCAGCAGAGTTAAAGATTCCCATTTTGACCCGTGCTGCTGCACTTGCAGTTCTAATGTCTGAATCAAAAAGCGTTGCAGTTGCAGGAACACATGGAAAGACAACAACATCATCCATGTTGGCAGTTGCGCTGCAGGCATGTGCTGCAGACCCCTCCTTTGCTATCGGAGGAACAATTACAGCCTCTGGTTCCAACGCACATCGCGGTACTGGTGAAATCTTTGTGGCAGAGGCAGATGAATCAGATGGTTCATTTATTGAGTACCACCCCTTTGCCGCCATCGTCACAAATGTTGAACATGATCACGTGGACTTCTTCCCAACACCAGAGTCAGTGGCCCAAGCCTTTAGGGATTTTGCCGCAACGATTAAAGCCGAAGGTTTCCTTACTTATTGCGCCGATGATGCAGGCGCTGTGGCCCTTGCTGGGAGCACAAAGAATGTGGAATTGATTTCATATGGAGTATCTGAAGGAGCTGATCTACATATTGATCAAATTGAGTTGATGACGATGGGTTCTTCTGCGCGGGCGGTGTGGAATGGAAAAACCGTTGGTCACATTGAGTTGCAAGTGCCAGGCCATCACAACTTGTTAAATGCAGCAGGCGTATTAGCAACAGGATTAAAACTTGGTTTTGGCGCAGCTGAATTACTCACTGGATTGGGCGTTTTTCGGGGGACAGGACGACGCTTTGAACTGATTGGAACAGTTCATGGAGTTCGTGTCATAGATGATTACGGACATCATCCAACCGAGATCCAGGTGACGTTAGAGGCGGCTCGTCGATATGCGGCAGATGGCCGCTTAATCGTAATTTTTCAACCGCACCGATATTCACGCACGCAGGCTTTTGCTTCAGCTTTTGCAGCTGTCCTTGATACGGCAGATCGTGCGATACTTCTAGAAGTCTATGCGGCAAGTGAGAAACCAATTGATGGTGTCACATCAAAGCTGATCACACAGCAGATGACAATTGGTGAGTACATCCCTAACTTTGTAGAAGTGACAGATTCAGTCATTGAAATGGCCCAGCCCGGAGATGTCATCATGACGCTCGGTGCAGGTGATGTCAGCTCTCTTGCTCCCATTATTGTCGATGGTTTGAATCGACGTTTTGCATAACTATGAATCGCCGCCTGTTAATTCTCCTTTCTGCCCTTTTACTTGCCGCAGCCGCCTATGTTCTTGGTTGGTCCACACTCTTTACTGTCAGTGCAATTGAGATCAATGGATCTACGACAACGCTCAATAGTGGGATAGTAAAAGGACAAAAGTTAGCTCGCGTGGAACCAAGGGCAGTTGCTGCACGGTTTGAAAACCTTGATTGGGTTGCAGATGCAAAGGTTTCTAGAAACTGGATAAATGGCACAGTGACGATTGATTTAACGGAGCGAACACCGGTTGCTACATATAAGAACAAGGTCATTGATTCAAATGGAAAGAGCTTTGTTTTGCGGGGGAGCCCATCTAGACAATTGGTCCAGATTCAAGCTGGTGATTTAATCGCTGCTACCAAAGCTGTCACCTTCTTCACCACTCTTCCAGAAGATCTCAAGTCAACATTGACAGTTGTAAAGGTCCGTAGCACTGGCGCTCTTGTCTTAGTGGTTAATAATGCCGGCAAAGATCTTGAGATTCGTTGGGGCATTGATGGCGATAATGAATTGAAATTAAAGGTTTATAAAGCACTTATTGCATTGCCAGAAAATGCAGCAATTAAAAGAGTTGATGTTTCTGCACCAAATGCACCGATCGTTAAGTAATCATCAAAACGACGACACGGTAAACACTTCATGTCGGTGTTTGATAATCACCCGTATGCACTTTAGGTTCGCCTTATAGAAAATCATTGAATAGTAAGCCTCAAGGTGAGGTTTATGGTTCATAAGGAGGAAATACAGTGGCTTCACCACAAAATTATTTAGCAGTCATCAAAGTTGTCGGCATTGGTGGCGGTGGAGTTAACGCAATTAATCGCATGATCGATGTCGGATTAAAAGGCGTCGAGTTCATTGCAATTAATACAGATGCACAACATTTGTTAATGAGTGATGCTGATGTGAAATTAGATATTGGTCGCAAGACAACTCGCGGACTTGGTGCAGGCATGGATCCAGATAAGGGTCGTGAAGCCGCACTTGATCACGCAGATGACATTGAAGAAATTCTTCGTGGCGCAGACATGGTGTTTGTAACTGCAGGAGAAGGTGGCGGAACCGGGACAGGTGCTGCACCGATTGTTGCAAAGATTGCAAAAGATATTGGTGCATTAACTATTGGTGTTGTTACACGCCCATTCTCATTTGAAGCAAAGTTGCGTTCTGCACAAGCAGATGTTGGCATCGAAGCACTACGTGCTGAAGTTGATACATTGATCGTTATTCCAAATGATCGCTTGCTTGCAATTTCAGATCGCACCATTACTTTGGCTGATGCCTTCAAGAGCGCGGATCAGGTATTGCTATCTGGCGTGCAGGGAATTACGGAAATTATTACTCAGCCAGGTTTAATCAACCTTGACTTTGCAGATGTTAAAGCAGTGATGTCAGGTGCTGGATCTGCATTGATGGGTATCGGTTCTGCTCGTGGTGAGAACCGTGCGTTGCGTGCGGCAGAGCTTGCAATCTCAAGTCCACTACTTGAAGCATCAATTGATGGCGCAATGGGTGTGCTTCTCTCTGTCTCTGGCGGATCAGATCTTGGTTTGTTTGAAGTTAATGAGGCGTGCGAACTTGTTCAATCGGCTGTGCATCCCAATGCAAAATTCATCTTCGGAACAACCATTGATGATGCATTAGGTGATGAAGTTCGAATTACCGTTGTGGCAGCTGGCTTTGAGGGTGGTGAACCTAAGCGGGTTGCAGCACCAACTATTAATGCAGCAACTCTTGGTGGGGTGGCAGATCCGATTGCATCTAATGATCCAATCTCTGTTGCTTTAGACCTTGGTAATGATGTTCCAAAGCGTCGCGTGACCTTTGAAGAGCTCGTGGCTGAGGATGAAATCGACGTCCCTGACTTCATGAAGTAAGGCTTTGCCTCACTTTTTCACCGATCGGCGCAAAGGCTCCAGCCTTGGCGCATATGAATCCTTGAACTTTGGCTTTCATGTTGGTGATGATCCTGCTGCGGTAACTGCCAATCGGGCTTTGTTAGGCAATGTGCAGTTCATGAATCAAGTACATGGCAATGATGTTGTTGTAGTTGATCAGGTACTTGATCAAGATCCGACATGCGATGGCCTGATTACGACAACTAAAGGTATTTCTTTAGCGGTGATGGTGGCAGATTGCATTCCGCTACTGCTTATTTCACAAGAGGCGGTAGCTGCGGTGCACGTGGGTCGTGCCGGGTTAGTAAATAGAGTTGCAATTAAAGCGCTGCATCAGATGAGAAGCCTTGGTGCGATAGAGGTGCATGCAATTCTTGGTCCATCGATATGTGGCACATGCTATGAAGTTCCATTTCAAATGCAGCAAGATGTCATTGCAGAACATCCACGAGCATTCTCAACGACCCGTCACGGGACCCCTGCGCTAGATCTACCGGCAGGGCTCATCGCAGATCTAACTGCTGAGGGTGTTTCTTACGAGGCCTCTGTGATCTGCACACAAGAAGATCCCCTTTATTATTCACATCGCAAGGAAAATCCAACGGGACGTTTTGCTGGGGTGGTGAGCTTATGAATCGCAAGGAAGAGCTTTCACAAAACTTAGATGTGGTGCGTTCAAAAATAGCCAAAGTTGCAGATCACGAAGTGACCTTAATTGCTGTGACAAAGACCTTTCCTACAAGTGATGTTCAGGTCTTGCATGAATTAGGTGTGCGAGATTTTGGTGAAAACCGAGATGTTGAGGGCGCTGAAAAGGCCGCACTAATTTCTGGCACCTGGCATTTTCAAGGCCAGATCCAAAGTAATAAGTTGAAGTCCATTACTTCGTGGGCCTCGGTAATTCACTCACTAGATGACCCACGGCACTTTGAAATTATTGAAAAGGTCGCGCCCCATCCACTGCAGATTTTCCTGCAGGTTTCCTTAGATGGAGCCCATCATCGAGGGGGAGCAGGGCTAGAAGAGTTGTACTCCTTGGCCGCTTTAGTTGAGAAATCGCCAACCCACACTCTGGCTGGCCTAATGTCGGTGCCTCCGGTAGAAATGAATCCGGATGCAGCATTTGCCCAATTAGCATTGATTCATAATGAGTTTATGAAGCTTTTTCCTATGGCTCAATCATTGTCTGCCGGCATGAGTGGGGACTATGAATCAGCAATTTCTCATGGTGCGACACATGTGCGCGTAGGTTCATCAATCCTCGGTTCTCGCTAGGGACGCGGGTAACCTTTAACTATGTCTAATCCAATGCGTCGTGTCGCAAATTATCTTGGCTTGATGGATGATCCTGAATTTGATACTCCACAAGCACAAGCACCCTCTACTCCAGCTGTTGCAACAACCGGTGATGTTCGCATCAAGACCCGCGAACCTCGTTCAGTATCAGCGGTTCGTCACTCATCAGTTGTTGAAGTAGCCCCACAACTTGATCTTCCAGTCTTGGATCGCATCATTACCTTGCATCCTCGTTTCTATAACGAAGCACGCACAATCGGTGAGCACTTCCGTCAAGGAAACCCAGTAATCATTAACCTGACTGAAATGGATGAGTCAGAGCACAAGCGTCTTGTTGACTTTGCAAGTGGACTTGCATTTGGTTTGCACGGAACTATCGAACGCGTCACCAAGAAGGTGTTCCTTATTTCACCAGCTAATGTAAATGTCAGCACCGAAGATAAATCAGCTGCTGCACAAGCAAGCTTTTTTAACCAGAGCTGATCTATGTTGAGCGTTGGCTCATTGCTTGCAACAATTTTGCAGGCGTTTCTCTTCGCCCTACTTGGTCGTTTGATCTTTGATTACGTTCAAATGTTTTCTCGCAGCTGGCGTCCTAAGGGTCCAGTCCTGTATTTAGTCGAGGCAATTTACACAGTCACTGACAAGCCAATGAAGTTTGTTGGACGTTTTGTCCCACCACTTCGACTTGGCGCTGTGAGCCTGGACATGAGTTTTATTGTGCTCTTTTTCGGAACACAAATATTGATGGGCTTTGTCAGAAGTATCTAGTTTTTAACTAGTACGACTTCAACACCAATTTCAGTATCAGCCACAGTTAAAGTGCCATCACGCACCATCGACAAGGCCAAAACCTCATCAGCAATGTGCTGCGCATCAGACTCAATGGCCGCGGCAATCTCATCTGTTGCATTCCATGTGAGATTGATTCGATCAGAAATATCTAGCCCATCACTCTTTCGACGTTCCTGAATGAATCTGATTACCTCACGCACATTTCCAGCAGCAATTAAGGCTGGGGTGAGCTCTAAATCAAGGGCAACGCTTTCACCATCATGGGATGAAACACTCCACCCGCTCTTAGGAACTTCGGTGATGACAAGGTCATCTAGTGAAATCTCCCATGTTCCAACCGTGGTTGTGCCTGCTGAACGCAATGTCTTAACAAGAGTAGTTGCATCAGTTCCTGCAATTGCCTTTGAGATCTCTTGAACCGCCCCGCCAAATTTTGCACCAAGAGATTTGAAGTTAGCTTTGACGCTGATATTAACTAAGTCTCCATCAGCAGAGGCAATATCTTCTAGCGTTTGAACATTGAGTTCATCAGCAATTTGTTCGCGCATTTGTTCTGGCAAAGTTGACCATCCACTTGCAGCGATCAACGCTCGACCTAAAGGTTGGCGAATTTTGATTCCAGATTCAGCACGTGTGGCACGACCAAGTTCAACAATGCGACGGGTCAAAGCAACCTGTGTTCCAAGCACTGAATCAATGGCAGATGTTTGTGCAACTGGCCAATTAGTTAAATGCACAGAAGCAGCAGCCGATGAATCTGTTGGACGAACAAGTTCTTGCCAGACCTGCTCTGTAATAAATGGGACTAGGGGTGCGAGCAACTGAGTCAGTGTTACTAAGCATTCATGCAAAGTTCCAAGTGCTGCCGCCTCACCATCCCAGAACCGGCGACGAGAACGACGGACATACCAGTTAGATAGATCATCGATAAAGCGTGCAAGGGCTCGGCCCGCAGTTTGTGAATCAAAATCCTCAAGCGCTGCATCAACTTCTTGAATCAAAGTATTGAGCTCAGAAGTGATCCAGCGATCCATCGATGGACGATCTTTAAGTGCTGGAGTTTGTGAGACCTCAAAGTTAGAAGCGTTTGCATAGAGAGCATGGAAGGAAACGGTGTTCCAGTAGGTCAACAAGGTCTTTCTCACAACTTCGTTAAGGCTGTCATGTCCAACACGACGGGCCGCCCAAGGAGAGCCTGCTGCCAACATGTACCAACGAACAGCATCTGCGCCATGTTGATCCATCAGCGCCATTGGCTCAAGAACATTGCCTAGGTGCTTGCTCATCTTGCGACCATCTTTATCCAGGATGTGGCCAAGGCAGAGAACTGTCTTGTAGGAGGATTGATCAAAGACCAATGTTCCAATAGTCATTAATGTGTAGAACCAACCGCGAGTTTGGTCGATTGCTTCGCAAATAAAATCTGCAGGGTAAGAAGCTTTGAACTTTTCTACTGAGCCCTCTTTGTGTGGGTAGCCCCATTGCGCAAATGGCATCGCACCAGAGTCATACCAGCAGTCAATAACTTCAGGCACACGTGTCATTGTTTCTGAGCACTCTGCACAGGCAAAGCTGATGTCATCCACAAATGGACGGTGCGGATCAAGGTTTGAGAGTTCTTGTCCTGCTAATTCGCCAAGCTCCTTAAGTGAGTCAACACAGATTTCGTGCTTATTTTCACAACGCCAGATTGGTAGTGGAGTTCCCCAAAAACGGTTGCGCGAGAGCGCCCAGTCAATGTTGTTGTTGAGCCAATCGCCATAGCGACCTTCTTTAATTGTTTCTGGATGCCAATCTGTTTTGGCGTTTTCACGCAAGAGTGCATCTTTAATTGATGTTGTGCGGATGTACCACGATGGCTGTGCGTAATACATCAAAGCTGTGTGACAGCGCCAGCAATGTGGGTAGGTGTGCTCGTATTGCTGGTGCTTGTATAAAGCACCACTTGCCTTGAGCTCTTTAACCAAAGGCTTATCTGCATCCTTGAAGAACATTCCGGCAACAACTGGAACTTCAGGCAAAAAATGCCCATCAGGTGCAATTGGATTTACAACAGGCAATCCATAGCTACGGCACACTGCTAAGTCATCTGCGCCAAATGCAGGTGCTTGGTGAACTAAACCAGTTCCATCCTCAGTTGTTACATATGTGGCTAGAACAACGAAATGTGCATCTGGGATTTCGATGTAATCAAAGGGACGCTTATAGGTAGTGCGTTCAAGATCCTTGCCGAGCATGCTCTTGAGGATTTTCTTTTCTCCCTTGACGGCATCCATCAAATTTTTAGCAACAACTAGAACTTCTGTTGTCTCTTCTTCTGTAACTTCAATGGCAACGTATTCAACTTCTGGATGAACAGCAATTGCCGTATTTGATACCAAGGTCCACGGGGTAGTGGTCCACACCAAAAGCGATGCATTCAGGGCTGCAAGCTCTCCAGAGGTAATAGGAAAACGAACAAAAACAGATGGATCTGTAACAGTCTCATAGCCTTGTGCTAATTCATGATCTGATAAACCAGTTCCGCACCGCGGGCAGTACGGTGCAACGCGGTGGTCTTGAACAAGTAGACCTTTCTTCCAGATCTCTTTGAGTGACCACCACACTGATTCAACATATTCAGGTGACATCGTCCAATACGCCTCATCAAAATCAACCCAGAAGCCCATGCGATCTGTCATATCTGTAAAGGCAGTTACGTGGCGCTGGACAGATTCGCGGCACTTGTCATTAAATGGTGCAATTCCATATTTTTCAATGTCACCCTTGCCAGAAAATCCCAACTCTTTTTCAACTGCGATCTCAACAGGCAAGCCATGGCAATCCCATCCTGCTTTGCGTGTTACCTGCTTACCCTTCATTGTGTGAAAGCGCGGAAATAAATCCTTAAACACACGAGCTTCAATGTGATGAGTTCCTGGCATTCCATTTGCAGTTGGGGGACCTTCGTAAAATGTCCATGATGGTGCGCCTTCACGGGCTGCAACGGTCTTTTCAAAGATTGAGTTTTCGCGCCAGAACTTTAAAATTGCATGTTCGACGGCAGGCAGATCAACTGCTGCTGGGATGGCGCGAAATGACATAAAAAAATCCTCCAGAAAACTATCTCTGGAGGGACGATCGCTGCTTGTGCAGCTTTCGCGGTACCACCCGCCTTGCACACCTAGATGTGCCACTTCTTATTCCGCGTGCTGGTTCTAGATGAGCGCTAGCCCATTTCTTCCTGCTGGCTCATGAGGTGATAGCCCCGTCAACGCCACTTACGCGAGGTCTTAAGTGTAGGACATAGGGATAGAAAAAATTGACCGTGGCGAAATTGGTATAGGTGCCCGCTTGGGCATAAGGTTCGCGACATGCCTAAGAAGCCTGTCAAAAAAGCCGTTGCCAAGAAGGCTGCGGCAAAAAAGGCTGCACCGGCCAAAAAAGCGGCAGTGAAAAAGGCTCCAGTCAAGAAAGCAGCTGCTAAAAAAGCTCCTGTTAAGAAGGTAGCAAAGAAAGCGCCGGCTAAGAAAGCTCCTGCAAAAAAGGCGGCACCTGCTAAAAAAGCAGCGGTGAAAAGCATTCCCGTTAAGAAGGCGGCTGGTAAGCCATTTCCTTCTAAGACCACTCTTACTGTTGATGAAAAATCTCAAACAGTTTCAGTCTCTACAGTTTCCGCCCCAGTTGTCGCACCAGTTATTGAAGAGCGCCGATTGGTTATGCCACCTCCACCACGTCCTGCAAAGAGTGGCAAGAAGATTGCTCCACTTAAGCCAATCAAAGTTGCTCCAACTCCGGTAGTTGTTAGCGAAAATGAAGCTCCTTGGACTGCGGCAGAAATCAAAGCGATCAAAGCTGAGATTTCAAAGGAGCTAGAACGCCTACGTAAAGAGCTAGCAATTGTTGAACTTGAAATGGATGAATTGATTCAGGAATCTGGCGAAGGCGCTGGAGATGATCAAGCAGATGCGGGCACTAAAACTTTTGAGCGCGAACATGAGATGTCATTAGTGATTAATGCACGTGACATGGTTTTGCAAACAGAACGAGCATTAGAGCGTATTGACAATAAAACATATGGAAATTGCGAAGAGTGTGGAGCGCCGATTGGCAAAGCACGCCTTCAAGTATTCCCTCGCGCAACTCTCTGCATGCTGTGCAAGCAGAAGGAAGAACGGCGCTAACTGTGCGCATGTGGCGAACACTCTTTAGTGTTGCCTGGTTTGTTTGGATCCTCGACTTAGCAACAAAGATCTGGGCTGTCAGCGCACTTTCCAATAAACCAGACATCAAAGTCTTAGGTTCCTTTTTTCAACTCACCTTAGTTCGAAATTCTGGAGCTGCTTTTTCCTTTGCAGAAGGTGCAACCATTTTCCTCACAATTTTTGCATTAGTTGTTTTGGGTGCAATTTTCTACTTCGCACCTCGCATTACCTCTAAAGGATGGGCTGTTGTTTTGGGCCTCGTAATGGGCGGGATTATTGGCAATTTGATTGATCGAATCTTCCGTGAACCAGGTGTTTTGCGAGGACATGTGATTGATTGGATGCAATTGCCGTACTGGCCTATTTTTAACATTGCAGACTCAGCAATTGTCATTGCAGCGCTGACTTCTATGGTGCTGACCGCACGAAATATCCCACCTATAACAAAGGTAGGCTCCTAGGTATGAGCAATCGCGAAGCACGCACCTTGTCAGTCCCTGAAGGCGTTGCTGGCGAACGTATCGATAGCGCATTGACCCGTGTTCTTGGGTTATCACGCACGGCAGTTGTGAAGTTGCTAGAAGATGGTGACATCACAACAGGTGGCAAGCCAATGCCTAAATCTGACCGTGTCACAGCAGGACAGGTAATTGAAGTCTTGATGCCAGAACCAATAAATTCAGATCCAATCCCACTGACTCCTTTAGATGGCTTAAGCATTGTTTACGACGATAGTGACATCGTTGTTATTGATAAGCCGGTGGGATGTGCGGCCCACCCAAGTCCAGGATGGACGGGTCCAACAGTTGTTGGTGCGTTGATGGCAGCTGGTTACACAATTTCCACATCAGGTCCAGCAGAGCGTCAAGGAATTGTTCATCGACTAGATGTTGGCACAAGCGGATTAATGATTGTTGCCAAAAGCGACACTGCCTTTCATGTTTTGAAAGATGCATTTCGCAACCGAACAGTTGAAAAGGTTTATCACGCAATGGTTCAAGGTCATATGGATCCAACTACCGGAACTATTGATGCACCGATAGATCGTCATCCAAAAGAGGATCACCGTTTTGCGGTAATGGCGACAGGAAAAGAATCCATTACGCACTATGAGGTAATTGAATTTTATCGAGGTGTTTCAATGGTAAAAATTGAATTAGAAACAGGTCGCACCCACCAAATTCGCGTGCACTTCTCGGCCCTGCATCATCCGTTAGTGGGGGACACGACATATGGCGCAGATCCGGTTTTGGGCAAGAGCTTAGGAATGTCTAGACCTTGGCTTCATGCTGCCGAACTTAACTTTGCCCACCCAGTGTCAGGCAAAGCGCTTCACTTTGAAGCCCCATACCCAGCCGATCTCACACGCTCGCTGGCGTTGCTTTCCGACGCCGTTCTTCCATAAGCACTAATCTCGCCAATCATGTCTAAGGATAATTTCGTCCATCTGCACGTCCATACTGAGTATTCAATGCTCGATGGCGCGGCTCGTGTTGGCGATTTAATCTCTGAAGTCA
>JBILAD010000079.1:0-5785 GCA_044354355.1 Candidatus Planktophila sp.
TCTTCTTGATTTCCTACCCATGAAAGAAATGAGCCAACTGCGCGAAAAGCCAGGATTGCAACAGTTACTGCTGCAAATACTCGACCAAATGCTCTTTTCATAGGATAAAAATACTCGCTTTTTCTCAGATTTTCTTTATAGAACGGTTAACGCTTGCTGAATGTCTGCCCACAAATCATTAATGTGTTCACAACCCACTGAAAGCCGAATCAATTGCTCCGGCACAGAAGGGCTTTCCAGTGCCCAACGACGTCGTCTTTCCCAGAGCGATTCAATCCCACCGAGACTAGTTGCATGGGTGATGAGCTTTGATGACTCACACACCTTTTCAGCATCTTCTGCTGTGCCATCTACTTCAAAGGAAATCACCGCTCCAAAACCTGGATAGCGAACCTTGGTGATCTTTGAATGCTGCGACAAGCGAGTTACTAACTCTTGTGCATTGCTTTCAGCTGCTCTAAAGCGAATAGGAAATGATCTGATCCCACGTAATGCAAGCCAGGCTTCAAATGGGCCTGGGATAGAGCCGTTAAAGCGACGAGCTTCATCTAATCTCTTGAAAAGTGCTTCATCATTTGTTGAGAGCGACCCCAACACAACATCGCTGTGGCCAGCTAAGAACTTAGTCACAGAATGCATAACGATATCTGCGCCCATTGTTAATGGCTTTTGCACAAGTGGGGTTGCAAAGGTGTTATCAACACCAACACCGATACCCAACTTCTTGGCAGCTGCTATTAATATGGGCAATTCTGCAACATCTAAACATGGGTTTGTAGGAGATTCCAACCAGACTAGTGCTGCACCTTTCATCGCTGCAATTACTTCATCGGTATTTGTGATTTCAACAAAGCGAACTTCCAAACGACCTGATGCTTGGAATTGATTGAGCAATCCCATAACTCCGCTATATCCCTGATTTGATGCAACAACTGGTGCGCCAATTGGAAGAATAGAAAACACGGCACTAATTGCTGCCATGCCTGATGAAAATGAAAGTGTTGATCCACCTTCTAGTTCGCCAATTGCAGTTTCTAGTGCGCTCCAACTTTCATTGCCATAGCGTCCATAACCAACTGGACCACCTGCGTGATAAGTAGAAGAAAAAATGATTGGAGGATTCAGTGAAGCATCAGGTGCGGCATCTGGGCGGCCAGCTGTGATTGCAGATGTTTCTGGGTGAATACTCATTAGATAAGTCTAAGTCTTAGAAAGCACTGCCATGGCCGCATTATGTCCAGGGATTCCGCTTACTCCCCCACCACGTATCGCCCCTGCGCCACAGATAAAGATGCGTGGGTCATCAGTTTCAACTCCCCACGAAGGCTCACTCCCATCCTCACGAAAAGGCATAGAAAGATCTTTGTGGAAGATGTTGCCTCGAGGCAGTGCAATTGCTTCTTCAATATCCAAAGGTGTTTTAACTTCAATGGCAGCGATGACATCATAGATGGGCTCTGCCAAGTACTCATTAACAGATCTAAGTGCTGAAGCAAGTGCCACATCTCGAGCTGCATCATTGTCAGCATCAAATAATGATGCTGGGGTGTGTAATCCAAACAAGGTCAAAGTTTGATATCCGCTTGCTTGTAGATCTGGAGCCAAAATCGATGGATCTGACAATGTGTGGCAATACATTTCAACAGGCATCTTGGCTGGCATCACACCTTCTGTCGCATCTAGATATGTCTCTTCCAACTGCGAAAAACTCTCATTGGCATGGAAAGTGCCGGCAAATGCCAACCGTGGATCTATTCCTGATTTAAGCTCAGGCAAACACTTTAACAAAATATTGATTTTCATCTGTGAGCCATCAAGTGAAGGCGGCTGTGCTTTTCCGCGAAGTTTGGCCAAGACGGCAGGGGCGGCATTAGATAACAAGTAATCGGATTGATACACATCACCAGATTCAGTTTTTGTAATCACACCCGACTCATCGCTCGCAACAGAAGTAACTTTTGAGTTAATTAAGATTTCCACACCAGCACTTGTTGCAACTCGAATCAATTCCTTAACAAGTGCCCCCATTCCCCCAACAGGAACTTTCCATTCCCCTGTGCCATTACCCATGAGATGGTAGAGAAAACAAATGTTTGCCTGCAGGTCATAGGCTGATGCAAAGGTTCCAATTAACGCATCTGTTAAGACAACCCCTTTTACTACATCGTTGTTGAATCGCTTATCGATTTCAACGCCGATAGGATTTTCAACTAAGTACTCCCATGTTTGCGGAAGATTTATCTCAGCTTTTAACTCACTTCTACTCTTTAAGGGTTGCAAAAGTGTTGGCGCAATTTTCTTTGCAAACTCTGCGATCTCACCATAAAAGCATTGCCATGCTTGTGCTTCGTGGCCCGTTGGATCTAATTCGTTAAATGATGCTGCAGTCTTTTCATCCCATTGCCTTGAAACATAGAGGCCTTTGTCGGCATATGGGGTGTAGCTAGAAACCTCACGTGAAATACATTCAAATGCCAGACCAAGATCTGCAACGATTTTATCTGGCAGCAGTGAAACTAAATATGAATACCTAGATAGATAGGCATCAAAGCCTTCAAATGCCTGCACACTTTGCGTAGCCCCACCTATTTCGGGATTAGCTTCAAGAATGACAACTGACTTTCCGGCCTTTGCTAAATAGGTTGCAGCAACCAAGCCGTTATGTCCACCGCCGATAATGGTGACATCGTATTTCTTAGCCTTCATCTAAACAGCCCGCGCAATCCGATCAATTGCCTCTGTCAGAATTTCTGGACTTGTGGCAAAGTTCAGGCGCACATATTGATCACATTGCTTACCAAATGCATGACCCGGACTAAATGCAACTCGACCCTTTTCAATCAATGTAACTGAGGGATCAGCACCTAAGTGCAGTGACTCAACATCTAGCCAAGCCAAATAACTATTGTGTGGGATGTGATATCGAACAGAAGGAAGTTTTTCATCCAAAAGTTTCTTTATTAAATGCCGATTATGGTCAAGCTGGGCTAAAACGCTATCTAGCCAAACACCACACTCTGCAAATGCAACAGCGGTTGCAAACCCACCCAGCAATGATGCTCGGTAATGCATGGCGGGGGCTAATTTGGCCAACTTAGAGTTCATCTCTTCGTTTTGAGAAATAATAATTGCGCACTTTAATCCTGCAATGTTCCAACCCTTTGATGCTGCCGTCACACATATTGATACAGATTCAGCATCGCTACCAAGACTAAGCATTGGTGTGAAAGTTTGGCCAGGAAAAGTCAGAGGTGCGTGAATCTCATCGCTAATTACTAGGACGTTGTGCTTTTTTGCTAGTGCGACGATCTTGAGTAGATCTTGCTGGGTATAGATAAATCCGAGTGGGTTATGAGGGCTGCACAATAGGTGGACCTTGATTCCAGAGGCATAAGCAGTTTCGATCCCTTCCCAGTTAAGTACCCAAGGATTTGTCGCTTCATCACCTGTGCGTTCAAATGGAACATCAACTAGATTTAATTGTGTTTCATTAATCCAGGTATAGAAGTTGTGATAAACCGGCGAACTAATAAGAATTGAATCCCCTGGCTTGGTGAAAACTCGCAAGATCTCAACAACTGCCACACCAACATCGGTTGCTGCACGAACTTGTTTTTCATCAACGCTCCAGTTCCAGCGCTCTGCTGCAAACTTCTTAAAGCCCAAACCAAGTTCTGGAATTGGACCTAGGTAACCAAGATCTGAGTGTGCAACCATCTCTGTAAGAAGTGCCTTGATGGGATCTGCAACCGGAAAATCCATTTCAGCAACAGGTAACGGCAATACATCCTGCGGGAACCCACGCCATTTTTCGCTGCGGTGAGTATGAAGCTCTGCAAGATTGTGTGGTGAAAGCTGTTGATCGCTCATGCCTGCAAGGCTACCTCAGAGTGCTTGTTCTTCGGGAGACAATCGACGGGTTGAATTACGCACAACAAGTGTTGTTGGAAGCACCAAAGAAGGTGGCTCAACTGCAGGCTTGCGAAGTCGCTCCATGATTGACCACGCTGCCATTTCACCCATCAGAGTCACGGGTTGTTCGATGGTTGTGAGTTCGGAAAACTCAGCCATCTCATGTCCATCAAAACCGATAATTGAAATGTCATCTGGTGCTTTTAGTCCATGACGACGCAAAGCTTGCATCGCACCTATTGCCATTTCATCTGATTCACAAAAAATTGCAGTTGGTCTGTTTGGGCGGGCCAATAAATCATCCATCGCACGTGATGCGGTGTGCATCGTAAAGTCACCATGGACTTCACGTGAAGGCAGCCATTCCAGACCACTTTCAGCTAATGCTTGCATAAAGCCTTTACGTCGATCCTGCGGAACGCTGAAATTAAATGGATCATCAGGTCTCCCTGACATCAAGCCAATCTTCTTATGACCTTGATTTACCAGGTGCTGCGTAGCTGTTTTAGCCGCTGTAACATCATCTATTTTGATTGATGCACACTTTGCATGGTCCATCCCAACTAGTGCAATTGGAATACCAAGGCTTAGCATTGAATCAAACTCTTCTTCTGTTGGTGGCAAGGAGATAACGATCAAGGCATCTACTCGACCCTTTAACAGTTGGTGCTGAAAAAGTCGCTCGCGGCCTTTCATTTGCGAAAAGTTATAGAGCAGTAAATCCAACCCTGCCTCGCGAAGTGCTTGTTCAGCACCGCTAATAACCTGCGAGAAGTACCAACGAGAAATGTAAGGAGCCACGACGCCAACTGCATTTGTTCGTCCTCCAACAACGTTTTGACGATCCGTTGTTAATGGGTAATTCAGCTTTTCAGCGGCAGCAATAATCTTTTCGCGGGTTTGTTGATTCACGTGATGGAGACCGCGCAGGGCGCGTGAAACTGTTGCAGTTGAAACTCCCGCTTCTTCAGCAACTTCCTTAATTCCTGCCATGTGATCACCTCCTCCGCAAGTAAATACTGCAAAAATTTCTGCAATAACTGCAAAAGTATGGCAACAAAACTGTAAAAAGCAATTTCACGCCTAAATTAGGAGTACATTGGAGAGCATGAGCAACCAAATTGAAACCCAAATCGATGTCACGCTAACTGAACGTAATCGTGTCACCGCGCTATTTCGCCTAGTCCTAGTGGTCCCAATCGCGATCTTTGTGGCCTCATTTGCTCCATCGATTGCCGACTCTGAAAGCACAGATCTCAACGGTTTGTTTGCAGGGTTCTTGGCACTGCCCGTAGCCCTAGCCTTAGTTTTCCGCCAGGTATACCCAAGCTATTTGCTGGCATTTAATGAAGCGCTTCTGTCTTTGCAGACTCGCCTTAATGCATACGTTTTTCTCTTAACTGATGAGTACCCATCAATCGAAGAAAATGATGTCGTAAGCGTGACTTTCCCAGAGGTAGATGCCAAAGCCCTTAACCGTTATTTGCCGCTGATTAAGTGGCTCCTTGCAATTCCTCTATACATAGTCGGAATCGTTTACATCATCTACGGCGCATTCTTAACTTTGTTTGCCTGGATCAGTATTTTGTTTTCTGGTAATTTCCCAGAGTTTTGTGCTGAGGGAATTGTTGGTGTTATCGCCTACTGGAACCGAGTTGTTGGATATGCATTAGTTCTAGTCACAGATGAGTACCCAACCTTTTCACTGTAATTAGGCTGGGTAGGCAATTCCTGTACTGGAATGACAGTCGTATCCATTTGGGTTTTTCTGTAAGTACTTTTGGTGGTACTCCTCTGCTTCAAAATACTCAATTCCCTCTGCGCTAAGAATCTCTGTACAGATCTGATCTAATCCGGCTGGTGTTAAGACGTT
>JBILAD010000009.1:0-21955 GCA_044354355.1 Candidatus Planktophila sp.
GCAACAATTTCTTTTGTAGGAAATCTTGCAGATGTTAACGCTGCGCTCGCATCACTGAAATACACCGCAGCTGCCACTGCAGTAAGCACGACGATAACGATTAGTGCCTCATACGGTGGCCTAAATGGTGATTATCGCTACAACCCAACTACGGGGAGTTTCTATTGGCGTAATCCAACAACAGCAATTTGGGCAAATGCATATAACCCAACTACAACTGCTAGTAATTGCGGAGTTAAATTCAACAATATGTGCGGATATCTTGCCGTACCAAATACTGTCGCAGAATCAACATTTATTGGTGGAGCGCTAGGCACTGGTTGGATCGGTGTAATTAAATCTAGTGGACTCAAGTACATTGATAATGCACCTTCTGCTATAGCAGGAACAACAGTTTCAGTTACAAACTGGAATTCTGGCGAAGGCACGCTGGCAGGCGAAAACTACGTAGGAATCTCGGTAACAACAGGTCAATGGGCAGACCTTTCTACCCAGAGTTATAACGCAATTTACGAATTTGGCGGTAAAGGCGAAACGCCAATTTTTGCGGCACTAACTCGCACAATTGCAATTGGTGCTTTGGCCACAACTGGTACACCAGCCCTGGCAACAACATCAGATACTGGAACTTCAAACTCCGACAAGATCACTAATGACAACACACCAGATATCAATATTGGTGGTTTAACTGTTGGCGCAACGATCACATTAACTGCAACTCCTGCATCTGGAACAGCTGTGACTTGTACTTTTGTTGCCACGACTACAACTCAAGCTTGCACATTCCCAACAATGGCTGATGGAACATACTCCATCACGGCAACACAATCACTGGGTGGAGCAACAACAGCAGCTTCAACCGCTTTAGCAAATGTGAAAATTGATGCAACTCGTCCGACAGTAACTTTAACTTCCTCACAAATAATTTCTGGCGGAAACAGAACCGCAACCCAGGCAGCGCCAGGATTAACCAACCAAATAATTGTGACTTTTAGTGAATCCGTCAGTGGTTTTTTAATCTCAGAAATAACCAAAGCTGCTGCATCAACAGGATGGGCAATTACTACAGATGCATTGACAAATGCCGTGCAAGCTCAATTTACATTCAATGTTGCTAACGCAACTGGTGCAGGTGGTACGCCTGGCACACTCATACTCTCGATTTTACAAGGCGTTGCAGGTGACGTTGCCGGTAATACAAACACTGCAACGGCAAATGATTTCGTTATTAATACTTTGATTCAATTAACACTCACTAATGAGTATGCAGCTTGCTGTGTAATTGGCGGAAATAATGAAATTATTGCGCAAACAACACCTGGTGGCGCAATTACATTGCCAGGCCAAGGAACTTTAACGCGTGCGGGCCACACCTTTGCCGGTTGGTCTTTGGTGACGACAGGTGGAAATGGCGCTGTCGTTGGGGCTACATACACCCCAACGGTTCCTGTGAAGCTTTACTCATCATGGATACCAAATGTTTATGTGGTTACATATAACGCTAACGGCGGTAATGGTGCTCCAACAACTGCTTCTCAAAACTTCACATTTGGGGGAGCAGCCTTAGTTCCATCGGCAAAAGGAACTTTAACCCGCACCGGTTACACCTTTGCTGGTTGGAGCATAAATATTGGCGGGACAGGAACTATTTACTCAAACTCAACTGACAATATCGCTGGTACTACGACGACTTACCCACCCTCTGCTTCAATAACTTTCTATGCCAAGTGGACTGCTGGCACATTTGCTGTCACCTTTGATGCAAATGGCGGCACAGGAACACAAATTGCCAACATGTCTATTACTGCCGGAACTGCAAAAGCATTAACAGCAAATACATACACCCGATCCGGGTACACCTTTGGTGGATGGAACACTCTTGCAAACGGAACTGGAACTGCGTATGCAAATACTGCGTCGGTCACCCTGTTCGGAAACACCACGATTTATGCACAATGGATACCTGTAACTGCAGGTATACCAACTGTTGCAATTTCAGGGTCAGCTGGAAATACACAGATAACTGTTGCAGTGACCGCAGCAACTCTGGGTGCAACCTCTGGTCCAGCTACTTCCTTTACAGTTACTTCTTCACCAGGTGGATTTACTTGCACAATCACATCTCCTGCAACAACATGCACATTTACAGGATTGACCAACGGTGTGGCATACACCTTCACTGCGGTCGCAAGAAATACCACAGGCAATAGTGTTTCTTCAGCGGCGTCTGCAAGTGCAACCCCAGCACCTTTTGAAATCACTTACTCACTCAATGGTGGAACTCTCAATCCAACTAATGCTTTTTACAACTTTGGAACACCAGTAACACTGCCTCTTCCTACGCGCAGTGGCTACACCTTCATTGGTTGGAATAACCCATCAGGAGCCTCTGTTGGTATCAATGGTGGTAGTTATTCACCTCCAGCAACAATCACACTGACTGCCCAATGGAGCGCTGTGTCATATGTTGTTTTCTACAACAGTAATGGCTCAACAAGTGGAACCGTTCCAGCCAATGGAACATTTTCATTTGGATCTAATTACACGATTGTCGAAAAAGGAAGTATGGCAAAGTCTGGCTACACCTTCGGTGGTTGGACAACCGCTTCAAACGGAACTGGCACTTTGTATGCCAACACACTTAGTTCCGTAGCCAACTCTGCAGCTACATATAGCAGCGCAGGAAACCTAACCCTTTATGCAAAATGGATTGCTGAAGTTTATGCAATTACCTA
Organism: Candidatus Planktophila sp.; assembly: GCA_044354355.1. Lineage (GTDB taxonomy): Bacteria > Actinomycetota > Actinomycetes > Nanopelagicales > Nanopelagicaceae > Planktophila. The sequence continues at coordinate 2,736 of JBILAD010000009.1, forward strand.
TGACACAAACGGAGCAACTGGATCGGCAAGTAAGAACAGTGATTCCTTCACATTTGGTGGCACATCTCTAACCCTGCCAACTATCGGAACAATGGTAAAAACTGGATATGCATTTGGTGGTTGGTCTGAAACAAACTCTGGCACAGCTGTTGTAAACCCATATTCACCAACTCAAACAAGAACTTTGTATGCAATATGGGTTGGTATTCAGTATTTAATTTCCTATAACGTCAACGGCGGCACAGGCTCATTAGATGATGTCTCATTCACAACAGGTGCAAATGGAATTACGCTCAACAATGGTGGGACCTTATCTCGCACGGGATACACCTTTGGAGGTTGGAAAACCTCCGATGGCACCACCGCTACCTCTCCATTTGTGACTTCGAGTAACGTCACACTTAATGCGGTCTGGACTCCTAAGACAATTGCGGTTACATACCTCAAAGGTTTAGCAACTAACACAACAAATTTCCCAACAGACACAACTACAACATTTGGAACCAACTTCTCACTTAGTGCAAATGTTGATACAGCTACCGTTGTTGTTCAGGACAACTATGCATTTGCTGGTTGGCTTGAATCAGTATCTGGAGTGACATATAAGCCTGGGGATAGTTTCCGTATCTCAACTGAAGCAACCCTTATCTTTACGGCTCAATGGATTCGACTTTTTGAAGTCACTTATAACGCTAATGGTGGAACCTTTGCGAACGGCGATGGAGTTAACGATCCAGACTGTGGGCCGTCCAAGCTATGCGCTAACAATCTCCCAATTACTCTCAACGCCGAACCAAGTAGGGTTGGATTTACTTTCGCAGGCTGGGTAAGCCAAGTAGGCAGCAATCTTGCAGCCCTGGCATCAACAAATGTCACTGAAACTAATTATATTTTTTATGCCACATGGACAGCCAACAGTTACACAATCACTTTTGCCAAAGGTACTGGGGCTGAAGGTAGCGCTGCTTCAATAACGGGCACTTATGGTGAAATTGTTTCTTTGGCATCTAGCACTGGCTACACATTAGCCGGCTCTATTTTCTCCGGATGGTTAATCGGAAGCACTACTTATGGACCTGGTGCTTTCTATACCTTGGGAACTCACAATTCACCCGTAACAGCGACTGCGCAGTATGTTAACAACACCTTTAAAATCTTCTACAACACAAATGGTGCGACCTCTGGCACAGCTGCTCTAACAAGTGCGGTCGTGGGTGCTGCAATAACATTAAATGCTGCAACAACTTTTACCAAAGATGGCTATGACTTCGATGGCTGGAGCGATGGAACACAAACCTATCTAGCAAATGCCCAGACAACTATGGGTTCAGCAAACTCCACCCTAGTTGCGCAGTGGAAAATAAAGTTACCAGCTGCTCCAGCAATTGCATCAGTAACAGGTAGTGATGGTGGAGCAACTGTTGTAATTACTCCAGGCACAGGTGGCGGGGCTGCAACTTCATATACCGTCACATCCTCACCAGCTGGAGGCAGCTGTGTTATTTATGCTCCAGCTACTTCATGTTCTATTACTCCATTAGTAAATGGAACTGCCTACACATTTACCGTTTCTGCAACAAACTCAACTGGAACAACTAATGGCGCAGTCTCTGCGCTCTCAGCAACACCTGCAGGAAAACCTGATGCACCAACAGGAGTAACGGCTACCCGTGGAAATGGACAAGCAGTTGTTACCTTTACCGCACCAGTTGACACAGGTGGTTCAGCAATAACCTCTTATACAGTTACTGCATATGATTCAAACGGTAATGCTGCAGGAAGTTGTTCAGGTAGTGGCACGAGTTATACCTGCACAGGCTTAACAAATGGCTCTGCATATACATTTAAAGCAACTGCGACTAACGCTTCACTGACTTCAGATCTATCAACCGCATCAACTGCGGCAACACCTGCAACATTGCCAGGTGCACCAACATCAGTATCGGCAGCAGTCACTACAGCTGGCGCGGCAACTGTTTCATTTACAGCACCTGCAAATAATGGTGGTGCAGCACTTACCGGCTTCACCGTCATATCTTCACCTGGAGGATTTACATGTAGTGCGGCAGCAAATGCCTCTTCCTGTGTGGTAACTGGTCTAACTAATGGAACTCCATACACATTTACTGTCGTTGCAACTAATGAAATTGGAGACTCTGTTGCCTCAACATCTTCTTCAGCAGTAACGCCACAATCTGCTGCAGGTGCTCCAACAACAGTGACTGCCACAGCTGGCGATGGTCAGGCATCAATTGCATTTAGTGGTGCGGTTACAAACGGTTCTACAATTGCCAGTTACACCGTGCAGGCCTATGACAGCAACGGTAATGAAGTAACTGGTGCAACATGTACAAGCTCAACAAGCCCCTGCACAGTCACGGGATTATCAAATGGATCTGAATACACATTCAAGGTAGTAACAAACTCAACCGTATATGGTGCAGGCTCAACGACAGCTTCACTACCTTCATCCTCATCTAATGCGATTACACCTGCAACCGCCCCAGACGCTCCTTCTGCAATTGAAGTCACAGCAGGAACAGGAAAGATTTCTGTCGCGTGGGCTGAGCCTGCAGCAAATGGTTCAGTCATTACGTCTTACACAGTGCAGGCATATGACAGCTCAAACCAACCGATAGCTGGAGCAACCTGCACGGTAAATGCACCAACTAGAACCTGTGATGTTTCGGCTAATTTGGTTGCAGGAACTAACTACACCTTCAAAGTTACTGCGACCAGCGTCGCAGGTACTTCAGCAGCTTCGGCAGCATCATCGAGCATCTCGGTCAATGCCGCGCCATCAGCACCTATCAACGTGTCGGCGGTTGCATCAAATGCATCTGCAACTGTTTCTTGGGATCCACCCATCAACATCAATGGTTCTGCCATCACTGGATATACAGTCACTGCTTATTCAGGCGATACCGTTGCAGGAACTTGTACTTCTAACGGCAGCACCGAAACATGCGTCGTTAACAACCTAACTAACGGCGTTGCTTACACCTTTAAGGTAACAGCAACAAACGGAATTGGTACATCAGGACTATCAACTGCTTCTAGTGCAGCCACCCCATCAACTGTTCCTGATGCCCCAACCACAGTCTCTGTGGTTGTTGGAGATACCGAAGCGACAATTACATTTGTTGGACCTGCTGGGAATGGTGGCTCTACTGTTACTGGATACACAGTCATCGCAAGTGATGGCACAACAGTATCTAGCTCTTCTTCGCCCTTGAAAGTAACTGGATTAACAAATGGAACTTCTTACTCCTTCACAGTTAAAGCAAAGAACGCTAATGGAGATTCTGTAGCTTCAACCGCCTCTACTTTAGTTACTCCTGCAAAGGCTCCGGATGCACCATCTGACGTTACAGTCGCTGCAGGAACAGGAAAGATTTCTGTTTCATGGACAGCGCCCGCAGCAAATGGATCGGCAATTACTTCATACACAGTCCAGGCTTACGATAGTTCTGACAATCCAGTAATTGGCGCAACATGTGTAGCAACCGCGCCAGCTGTTACGTGTGATGTTTCCGCTAATTTAGCTGCAGGTAGTAACTACACATTTAAGGTATCAGCAACAAATGTTGCCGGAACCTCTTCTCCTTCAACAGCTTCATCAGAAGCTGCGATCAATGCCGCGCCATCAGCACCTATCAACGTGTCGGCGGTTGCATCAAATGCATCTGCAACTGTTTCTTGGGGTGTGCCTGTCAACATTAATGGTTCTGCCATCACTGGATATACAGTCACTGCTTATTCAGGCGATACCGTTGCAGGTACCTGTACTTCTAATGTTGGCACCGAGACATGTGTTATCAACAACTTAACAAATGGCGTTGCCTATACCTTCAAGGTAACCGCTACAAATGGAATCGGTACATCAGCTTTGTCATCGGCTTCAAGTGCTGCCACGCCTTCTACTATTCCAAACGCACCAACTGCATTATCGGTTGCGGTAGGAAATGAAGAAGCGACAGTCTCATTTACACCACCATTGAACAATGGAGGTTCTGCCGTAATCACTTACACAGTCACCGCCAGTGATGGCTCAACTGCCTCGGGATCCTCATCACCTCTTAAGGTAACGGGATTAACAAATGGAACTTCTTACACTTTCACTGTTAAAGCGACCAACATCAATGGTGACTCTGTAGATTCAACCGCCTCTAGTGCAGCAACTCCTGTTGCATCTAGTGCACCAACCGTTTCAAGTAGTGCGCAACCAACAGGAACTCCTTATGCTGGATCAACTCTTACGTCAGCAGTGACATTTAACGGTTCACCAGAGCCAACACTTGCCTATCAATGGAAGTCCTGCACAAGCGCCACTGATGTAGCTACCTGCACAACAATTTCTGGTGCAACATCAGCGACATATGTTCCAACCAGTTCGTATGTAAACCAATTCATCCTAGTAACGGTAACTGCCACAAATATCGTTGACTTCTTGGCAGTTAATTCCACGCCAACAGAGGTAATTAAAGAAGCGGTCACAATCTCTGGTCCCTCAGGTGCACAATCTGGAACTTCAGGGACATCTTTAACTTTGAACTTCTCTGCATCGGGTGGAACACCAAACTATTCTTATACTGTTGCAAGTGGAAGCCTTCCTAGTGGCCTGACTTTAAATTCTTCTACTGGTCAATTAAGTGGCACACCAACCACAGCAGGAAGCTACACATTTACTATCCGCGGAACTGATGCGCAGAGCGCTTCTGCTGACATAACCACATCAATAACGATTCAAGCAGATAATTCAGCAGCACTTGCCGCGGCGGCCGCAGCACAAGCGGCCGCAGCACAAGCAGCGGCAGAAGCTGCTTACCAAGAAGCACTTGCAGAGGCTCGGCGACAAGCAGCACTTACCGAAGCAGCACGTATCGCGGCGGAAACAAAAGCCTTAGCAGACAAGAAAGCAGCAGAGGAAGCAGCACGTCTTGCAGCAGAGGCAAAAGCGTTAGCTGATAAGAAAGCAGCAGAGGAAGCAGCACGTCTTGCAGCAGAGGCAAAAGCGTTAGCAGACAAGAAAGCAGCAGAGGAAGCAGCACGTCTTGCAGCAGAGAAAGCCGCTGCAGAAGCTGTAGCAGCACGAATTGCAGCAGAGGCAAAAGCGTTAGCTGATAAGAAAGCAGCAGAGGAAGCAGCACGTCTTGCAGAGCTCGCACGAATTGCAGCAGAGAAAGCTGCTGCGGAAAAATTGAAATCTGATGAATTAGCAAATGCTGCAAGCATTAAAGCAAAGGCAGAAGCAGAAGCTGCAATTATTGCTGCCAAAGCTGCCGTTGAAAAAGCTGCAGAAGCAGAAGCGGCAAAGATCGCAGCAGATGCAGCGGCAAAGGAAGCAGCAGCACAAGCAAAGGCTGCTGTGGATGCGCAGGCAGCGGCTGATAAAGCTGCAACTACCGCCGCCGCTGTCCTAAAAGACACTTCTTCATCTGCAGCCACAAAGGCGAGCACTACAACCACTACACAAAAGGCTGCAACTGATGCAGTAGCGGCGGTAAAAGCGGCAGTAAAAGCGGCACAAGTAGCAGCAACCGAAAAGAACTCGACTGCAAATGCAAACAAACAGGTAGACATCGCAATTAACTCTTTAAATTCAAAGACTGCGGCAGCTCAAACACAAGCTCAGGCAAATGCAATCGCTGCAGCAGCAAAAGCAGCAGCAAATGAAGTAGCAGCGATAGCTGTGGCTAAGGCAGTTGAGGCAAAGGTTGCGGCAACCGCTGCTCAAAAATCAGCAGCCAGCGCTGCTGCACGGATTGCAACTGAGCAAAAGGAAGCAGCAGCCTCTACTGCGCTTGCAAAAACCGCAGCAGATAACTTAACAAAAGCAACTTTAGAGAAAATATCTGCAACCACTGAAGCAAGGATTACATCTGCGGCTCTACTCAAATTTCTTGAAGAAAAAGCTAATTTGGCAGATCAAGCAGTTAAGGCAACAGATTTAACTGCGCGCTCTGAGATTGAAAAGAAGATTGAAGAGGTAGCAGTGCGAGTGGCACAAGCACAAAAGCTTTCTCAAGAAGCTAATACAAAGGCTGAGAGTGCTACTACAACACAAGAAGATGCAGCAAAGAAAGCAGAGAGCGCGAAAGCACAGGCAGATGTTCAAGCCGCAGAAGCCGTTGCCGTAAAGAGTGAATCTGTAACCAAGACTGCAGCAGCAGCTAAAGCAGCAGCAGCGGCAGTTGTTGCTGCGAAGGTTGCAACTTCTGCTAAAGAGGCAGCAGCAAAGGTTCCATCGACTGCGGTTATTTCAACAAAGCCAAGTACTTCTACAAATAAAAACTCTGCAAAAGCAACGGTAACTGGATTGAAACCTGGCCAAAAGGTCAAAGTAACAGTTAATGTGAAGGGCAAGTAATGAAAAAAGTACTCCTGCTAGCACTAATCATATTGAACTTTTCTATATTGCCAGGTTTTGGTGCTGAACAAAAAGTGGTTATCGATCGACTGACAGAGTCAGAAGCAGAGGATCTCGATATTGAAATCCCTGAAGATGTACCGCCAGGTTTTCACTCAATTACGATTGAAGTTTATGATGACAATGGGACTGTAAGTCAGAAAGAGATTGAGTTCTGTAAAGATGAAGAGGGTGTTGTGCAATGGGATAACAAATGTCCTAATCTCAAATTGGATGAGGAACCTGCACCCGTAGATCCAGAACCAATTAAGCCAATTACTGTTGGATTACAACCCTACGATCCATTAAGTGATCCGGAGACCACGAAAGGCTTACATTTGGCTGGTTTTGCCGCCCTTGCAGCCCTGACCTCAATTAAGCGCAATGAAAAACAAAGCGATGAGGAGCAAGATCAAGAGTCCTTGCAATCTGTTTCATCCGGCGCGCTCAAGCTACTAAAGAATGAGCCAGGCAAAGGTGATCTATCTAAAACTTGGGACAATAGGTTGACAGATGAAACCGATTTTGTTTTTATTTCCTTAGCTCATCGCTTCAATCGCTTCTCACCATTGTTGACTCGCACGATTCAAGATGGAAATACAGTTCGAGCAATGATCGGATCTTGGGCTGGCCTACTAATTCCAATTGGTTTCATTTTAGGAATTGTGGCAGCGATCAATACGGGAGGGCAGTCACTGCCTCCTGCTTGGGGCATTGTTGCTTTAATCATGGCAGTTGCCATCTTTGATGCCTTTGCAGGTTTTGTTGCAGGTTTTGTCTTCTTCCTTTCAGCACTTCTTACAGGCAATATTACAAATCGTCCAGAGCTTTTAACATCTATTGGTGTGATGGTTTTGTTCTTTGCACCAGCATTACTTGCAAGTGCTTTCCGACCATTTCGTCGTCTAGTCCGCACACAAGATGACATGTGGGAGCGGATTACAGATTATGCACTCGGCACGCTGCTCACCTTCTGGATCATTACCAAGATGGTTGCTGCCATGAATGGTTTAGCTCGACTTGAATTACCTATAACAGATTACGGAACAGAGCTAGCGTGGATCGCTGCGGTTCTATTGATCATACGTGTTGCCTTTGAAGATATTGCTGTGGAGCACTATCCAATGCGACTTCGTGCTTTACATGTTGAAATACGCAAGCCATTACAGACCCAAAAAATTCGCTCCCTAGTCTTTAAGATATTTGTATTCTTTATTATGGCCGCGCCATTTGTTGGATCGCTACTCAATTTGGTTCTCGGAACTATTTTGTTTGCGATCCCACAAATAACATCATTGAGCCTTGAAGATAATCTGCCCAAAAAGAAGTTGTATCTGCCAAAGGGAGTATTTAAGACCGTTGTCATGATCTTTGTGATGGCAGTAGCTGGCAATCTGATTGAAGGCGCATTTAGCAGCCCAGCAGCCTTTTTACAGTGGAGTTTTGTAGTTATGGCGGTGCCAGGTTTCATTCTTCACTACTTGGATGCGATCACAGATGCGCCAGAAACAGATTGGAAAACGACAGAAAATGGTCGGAAGATCTATCGAATCGGTGGAGTTGTCATCTTTGTATTGATGGTTCTAGTTGTGAAGGGCGTGGATATCGCTTCTTGGTTAGTTGGGTAATACTTAAGGCATGACCACCATCCTGCTGACAGGTTTTGAGCCTTTCGGGACAGCAACCTCGAACCCTTCAGGTGAGATTGTTAAGCAGATTAGCGGTGAGAACATTGTTACCGCGATCTTGCCTGTGGCGTATGCGAAGTCAGCAGAACAACTATTGTCATTAATCGAACAACACAATCCAGATGTTGTAATTTGTTTAGGTCAGGCAGAAGGCCGCACACACATCACTCCTGAAAAGTTGGCAATCAATCTTGATGATGCACGCCTTGCAGATAATGAAGGTGTGCTTCGCAGCGATGTGAAGATCCTGGAAGATGGTCCGGATGCATATTTTTCAACACTTCCAGTAAAAGACATGGTTGAAGCTATGAAAGCCCAGGGGATACCAGCTGCACTTTCCTTAAGTGCAGGAGCATTCTTGTGCAACCATGTTTTTTATGTTGCACAGAACAAGTTTGCAGGGACAAAAGTTCGCAGCGGTTTTGTTCATGTGCCACTGATGGATTCACAGGGCCCCGAGTTTCCAGGGCTACCTACGATGCCGTTAGATCAGATGGTTACAGCTGTGCGAGCTATGCTCGAAGTGCTTTAGCAAACTCGCGGAAATCTTCAACAAGTAGATCAATCTCTTTTTGGCCATGTGCCAATGAGATTAGCCACTGCTCATCTAGTCCTGGAGGAGTGATGATTCCGCGGTTGAGTGCAAATAACCAGTGTGCTTCAGCGATACCAAAGTCTGTTGCTTTGTAATCACGGTAGTTGCGAACAGGTGTTGTGGACCATGTAACACAGCCCTTAACGCCAAATCCAACTGTGTGTGCTGGTAATTGATACTCGTCAATGATTTCACTGATGCGATCTAACGCTTGCTGGTTAAGTGCTTCCGCATCAGCAAGTGCTTCATCTGAACACAAGCGATCAATTGCGCGAACACCAGCCATTGCAAGGGGATTACCGTTAAATGTGCCGAAGTGTGCCATCTTGCCGTTTGTTACAAAATCCATGTACTTCTTTTTTCCACCAAATGCAGCCAAAGGAACTCCGCCACCAATTGATTTAGCAAGAGTAATTAGATCTGGCTCAACACCTAAGCGAACAGATGCACCGTGTGCACCAGCTGTTAGACCTGTCTTTACTTCATCAAAGATAAGAATGACGTTGTACTCATCGCACAGCTCGCGAACGCGCTCTAAGTAGCCTTCATCCGGCAGGATAATTGCAAGGTTTTCTAGAACTGGCTCAACGATGTAGCAAGCAATCTTTGAAGCATTCTTTTCAAACATTGCTTCAAGTGCAGGAATATTGTTGTAAGGAACTACGTATATATCTCCTGCAACCAAGTTGGAATCAATCACCGCAGTTGGTTCTTCAGGATCGCCAGCCTTGTCTAGGGGCGGTTTGGCTGAAACAACAAATGGATCGTAGCTACCGTGGTAGCCGCCCTCTACTTTAAGAATTCCCATTTTATCTGAGGCAGAACGTGCAACACGAACTGCGTACATAGTTGATTCAGTTCCACTATTTGTGAAGCGAACTTGATCAATCTTAAATCGCTGACAAATCATTTGTGCAGCATCAGTTGAAGTTGGAGATGGTGTAACAAAAAGCATTCCCGTGGTTAAGGAAGTTTGGATCTCTTCAATAACAGTTGGATTTAGGTGTCCTGCAAACATCGCACCAAAACCCATAGACAGATCAAGGAGCTGACGACCATCAACATCGGTCATATAAGCACCCTTGGCTGAGACGATTGAGATTGGGTATGGGTCCCAGTGCTGGAAGCTAGATGTAACGCCTAAGGGCAAGGATTTAAATGAACGGCGGCTCTCTTCGGCGCTCTTGCCAGTATTTTTAGTAAATAGTTCCCATTCTTGCTTGAGAATAGCTTCAACCCTCTGCGGGTCTACTGGAACTGATGTTGTAGGGACAAATCTAAAAGTCTGCTTGTGATTACTTTGTGTCAGCATTTGTAAAACTTGTACGGCAAAGGTTTCAGCTTTTGAAACTCGTTTGAGAAGTACTCTCCCGGTTCGTTTTTAGTTAATTTCTTAACTAGCGGCAATTCTCTCACTCTTTAATTAAAAAGCAACCCCGTTACACTCATGGCATGCGTAAAAGTCGGGCGTTTCTAGCCTTTTTATTGGCTTTTTTATCAATAAATGGGGTTTCTTACGCATCCGACACAATTCCCTTAAGTTGTGCGAATAAGACAAATTATTCAATTCGCATATCAAATGTAATAAAAGGCTGTGCAAAAACTGAAGTTTCTTTAGGGGCGGGTGCAATTTCCCGTTCACTTATTCGTCCAAGTGTCGTAGATAAACAGTTGATGTATCGATTTAAAGCGGCGCAAGCTGCAGCAAAAAAAGATGGACAAGCTTTATATATCGCATCCGGATTTAGAACGTTGACACGACAAAAAACTCTATTTGCGCAAGCCATCAGAAAATACGGAAGTGCAGCAGAGGCAAGTAAATGGGTTGCACCCCCATTGATTTCTCACCATCCATGGGGAGTTGCTATAGATGTTAACTATCCAGATGAACCAGTCGGTGCAGGGTGGTTAGAAGTAAATGGATCTAAATATGGTTTATGTCGTGTCTTTGAGAATGAATGGTGGCACTTCGAACCAGTGATTGCACCTGGTTGGAAATGTCCTGCATTAGTTCCTGATGCAACCTTTAGTGTGGATTAACGAAGGAAGAGTGCACGCAGTCTGCGAGAGGTAACAAACAACCCTGCAGCAATCATTACTAAGAAGTATCCAATGTGAACAAGCACGCCTGAAGTGATATTTCCAAACCAGAATGCTCGAACCATTTCGATCGCGTGCCACAGAGGCAAAGCCATGATGATCTTCTCCACCCAGTCTGGGTAGACAGAGATTGGGTAGAGAGAACCTGAAAAGAGTGTCATTGGCAGAAGGATGATGTTGATAAAGCCCATCTGCTGGTAGGTCTTAAAGTAAGAGGTCACTGCCATTCCAAATGATGCAAAGCCAAATGCCACTAAAGAGGCGGCAGGAATTGCCAGCAGTGCCCAGAAGCTAGGGGTTAGACCAAGTGCGGTAACGACGGTTAGGAAGCCCAGTGAATAGATCAGGCCGCGAATAAGAGCCCAGCTGATCTCACCGAGTGCGATATCTAGCGGCCCAAGGGGCGTGGAAAGCATTGTCTTATATAACTTGGATTCATTGAGTTTCCAAAAGACATTCCAGGTTGAATCATAAATAGCGCCATTCATCGCACTATTTGCGAGTAAACCTGGTGCAATAAACAATGTGTAATCAATTGTTGTGTCACCGGTTGTCACATCTCCAACAAGGTTTCCCATGCCATAACCAAAAGCTAATAAGAAAAGAACTGGCTCAACAAATCCTGTAACGACGGGAATCCAATTGGTTGATCTAAATGCTAGCCAACCTCTTTCTAGTAAAACGTAAGGTCGGCCGGCATACATCGCCGTAGATTTGCTTCTTTCTGCAATTTCAACAGCAGCACTCACTTTGCCAACCTCCGTTCAAATTGGCGCATTGCAAGGGTGATACCGATTGCTACCAAGGTAGATAAAAAGATTAAGTGAACCGAAACCATAAGATTGCTGATCCCGTAATCAAATGCTGCTTCACGTCCAAGTTCTGTGGCATGCCACAAAGGTGAAATCCAACCAATTGGCTGTAGATAAATTGGCATAGAAGATAGTGGAAAGAATGTGCCCGAGAACAAGAACATCGGCATGATCACTAGACGACCCAAGATGTTAAAGAACTGATCATCCTTTTCAATTTTTGCTGCAGCGAATAAAATAATGGCACCGAAAGCACCGCCACCAAGAACTGCAATCGGGATAAGCAAAATACTTGGCCCAAACTCCACAACATTAAATGCGAGCAGGAGCACGTAATAGATTGAAACACTAAAGATTGCGCGGCAGAGGGCTGATAGATATACACCTAGAGCAATTTGACGCCCAGTTATTGGTGTTGCATTTTGCGCAAAGAAAAGCTTGCGCCATTTAAACCCTTCAATAGTTGGAAAAATAGTTTCATCCATTACCCCTGCAATTGCAGAGTTAGCCAAGAGGGCAGGTGCGATGAAAGCAATGTATTTAATGCCGTTTGTGCCACTTGTTCCAGAACCTTGCTCAACTAATACACCAATGCCCACACCCACGGCGATCAAGTAAAACAAGGGGTTTCCGATGTCTACGGCAGCGATAATCGCCTTCCATTTAGACATAGATTTCAAACGTGCTGAAGCTATATACAAAGCTCCAAAACGTTGAATCTGAGGAACATCAATACCTGTGTTCATTCAATCAATGTTCTTCCAGTTAAGCGCAAGAAGACATCTTCTAATGATGAGCGTCGAACTAAAGAGGTTGTCGGATGCATTTTTGCAGCAGCAATTTGTTCTAGTAGTTGTTCACCATCTTCGGTATACATCAAGATGCGATCTGGCAGTGTTTCCATACGCTCGCACATTTGTGATAACTGTGGGGCAACCTCTTTATTACGGTCACTACCAAAGCGAACTTCAAGAACTTCCTTACTTGAATACTCTTTGATCAAACCTTGAGGCGTACCCTCGGCCATGATTGCGCCTTTATCCATTACGACAAGTCGATCACATAGCTGTTCTGCTTCATCCATAAAGTGTGTTGTGAGAACAAGAGTTACTCCTTGTTCCTTCAAACGGAACAAGCGATCCCACAAAATATGTCGTGCTTGTGGATCAAGACCGGTAGTTGGCTCATCCAATAGCAAAATATCTGGCTCGCTCACAAGACCACGCGCAATTGTTAAACGCCGCTTCATGCCACCACTGAGTGCTTCAACCTTCACATCACGCTTTTCTTCAAGTTGTGCAAATTCAAGCAGTTCTTCAATCTTTGCCTTAATAAACTTTTTAGAAAGACCAAAGTAGCGACCGTAGATGTAAAGGTTTTCGCTAACAGTGAGTTCGCCATCTAGGTTGTCTTGCTGTGGCACGACACCTAGGTGCGCGCGAACAAGCGGACCAAACTTTTCAGGATCTTTATCCAAGATTTCAACAGTGCCCGATGTGCGGGTAGATGTTGCGGCAAGGATGCGCATGGTCGTTGATTTACCGGCACCGTTGGGACCCAATAATCCGAAGGACTCACCCTTAGCGACATCAAAATCAATGCCGTCTACAGCGGTGAAATCCCCGAAAACCTTGGTCAACCCACGTACAGATATGAGTGGTTTAGACATTCTTCTATTCTACCTGAGTATTGTTTGCCTACGTGCGATTCATAAATGAACCTACCCACGACCTCACCTATGACGATGTTTTCATGGTGCCAAGCAGATCTGAACTTTCATCCAGAATGGATGTTGATCTTTCATCAATAGATGGAACTGGAACGACAATCCCTTTAGTTGTTGCAAACATGACAGCTATTGCAGGACGTCGTATGGCAGAGACAATGGCACGTCGAGGCGGTTTAACTGTCATTCCGCAAGATATTCCGCACGCTGTTGTTGATTCAGTCATCACATGGGTGAAAGAACGTCACCCCTTCTTTGATACTCCTATTACTTTGTCGCCACAATCAACCGTTGCTGATGCTGTTAGCTTGTTACACAAACGTGCTCATGGCGCGGTAGTAATTGTTGAAGGCGGGAAACCCGTAGGAATCATCACTGAAGATGATTGCAATAGCGTTGATCGCTTCACACAGTTACATCAAGTTATGAGTAAAGATTTAACAACGATGCCAGATTCTCTGGATGCACGCGAAGCATTTGAATTCTTAAATCAACACCGCCACAAGTTGGCACCAGTTGTGGCAAGCAACGGAGATCTAGTTGGCATCATGACTCGACTAGGTGCGTTGCGTGGAACTTTGTATTCACCAGCACTTGATGCACAAGGCAAGTTGCGTATTGCAGCAGCTGTTGGAATCAATGGCGATGTGGCAGCAAAAGCATCAGCGTTGATTGAATCTGGCGCGGATGTATTAGTTGTAGACACCGCACATGGTCACCAAAAGAAGATGCTTGAAGCATTAGCTGCGATTCGTTCAGTAAACCCAAGTATCCCAATCGTTGCTGGCAACGTTGTTACCGCGCAAGGTGCTCATGATTTAGTAGAAGCTGGTGCAAACATCATCAAAGTTGGTGTGGGACCGGGTGCGATGTGTACTACCCGCATGCAAACAGGCGTGGGAAGACCACAATTTTCGGCGGTTTTGGAGTGCGCAACAGAGACTAAAAAGCTTGGAGCACACGTTTGGGCAGATGGTGGAGTTCGCCATCCCCGCGATGTCGCACTGGCGCTTGCTGCTGGTGCATCACAAGTAATGATTGGATCCTGGTTTGCAGGCACCTATGAATCTCCTGGGGACTTGCAAAGCGATGCGAATGGTCGACTCTTTAAGGAATCTTTTGGAATGGCTTCTGCGCGCGCGGTTGCAGCTAGAACTTCACAGGAAGATGCCTTTGATCGCGCTCGCAAAGCATTGTTTGAAGAAGGGATTTCAACATCTCGGATGTATTTAAACCCGGCACGTCCTGGTGTTGAGGATTTGCTGGATGAAATCATCGCAGGTGTTCGTTCTTCATTTACATATGCCGGGGCTAAGAACATTGAAGAGTTTGCTGAGAAAGCAACAGTTGGCGTTCAATCATCGGCAGGTTACGCTGAGGGACGACCACTACATTCATCTTGGAGTAATTAGCGCATATGGAAAAACCAACAATCATCCTTGCTACTAGCAATGGAGTTGGAATGGGGCACCTAGCCCGTGCTAGTGCTGTTGCACTTGCTTTAAAAGAGGTAGCTAATCCCATTATTGTTTCAATGGCTGGTGGCATTGCAGAAGTTCCATCCTTTATGGGAATTCGGTGCGAATACATCCCAGGTAAAGATCGCATGTGGATGAACCGTGAAAACTGGGACATCTATCTGCGTGATCGTTTGTTGGCGCTAGTAGAAGAAACTAATGCCAAAGTTTTGTCATTTGATGGCGTGGTTCCTTATCCAGGAGTAATTGCTGCGAAGAATTCAAACCCTAACTTGAAGTTGGTTTGGGTTCGCCGAGGATTGTGGCAAAAGAAGCCACAGCGCTTTGTTTTAGGTTTGCAATCAAAAATGATGGACAAAGTTATTGAGCCAGGTGATATCGCACGTGCTTATGATTTTGGTCCAACAGCAACACGGAAAGACTCTGTTTTAACCGCCCCTGTTTCACTCTTTCGCAGAGAAGATGCGATGACACGGGATGATGCGCGGCGTGCACTTGGTTTGGATCTCAACCGCCCAACGGCACTTGTGCAACTGGGTACTGGAGACAACGATGTCAATGAAAAAGTGACAGCTGCGCTATCTGGACTACTTGGCTGGAAAGACTTGCAAGTTATCTTGACCAAGGCACCAGTTGATAAAGATGGAAAATCACTTGCACCCGAAGGTCTAGATCTCAAAGTTGTCCGTTACTTCCCGCTTGCCAAGGTGTTACATGCTTTCGATGCTGGCATTTGCGCAACCGGATATAACGGAGTTCACGAACTCTTGCCCGCACAAGTTCCTACTGTTTTTGTCTCCAATGTTCGCGGAACAGATGATCAAGAGGCGCGAGCACGTTGGTGTAATGATTTTGGTTTTGCGCTCCGCGCTGACCAAGCAAACCTGGCTGATATCACTGAGAAGGTAAAGATGCTTCAGGATCCCGATGTGCGCAAGCGCTTATCGGAAAAGTGTGCAGAACTGCCCAACACAACAGGTGGCCAAGAGATTGCAGCGATGTTGTATGAGCTAGCTGTTGAGCAAAAACCACAGCGCCCAAAGACATTTACATTTGGTCGCCTTATGGTGCAAGAGCACATCAATCGCGGTTTGCGTCATGTGGCAAACCTTGGATTACGCCGTCTTGCGTTGGTCTATCGTTTCTTACATCCTCACATTAGAGTTCAAGAGATCAGCCTCGAGCCACCTATTTTTGGGGATCAGACCACAGCAGCAGAGCTGCACCCACTCATTAAATCAGCGACTAGATACGAGCACATGATTGAAGGTGCTTCACCCAATTACCGAAAGCGCCGCGAAGAGATAGCATTTGCAGCCTACGGAAAACAAGTGATTGTGACTAAATCAAAATGAACTTTCGCAATTGGATCAAGAAGACTCAGGCAGGCCGTGTCTTTTGGCGCGCATTCATAGGTTTCATTGGTGGAACGATCACGGTTTTAGGATCTATTGCACTAATTGCTCCTGGCCCAGGAATTCTTATTGTGTTGGCAGGTCTCGGAATTCTTGCAACTGAGTTTGCATGGGCCGGTCGTGTCATGATGGAAACAAAACGAATTGCTTCTCGTGCCGCAGAACGAACTGGTATGAAGCCATGGGTTAAATACTTTTTAATCTCTGGTGGCGCAGTGGTGTCAATCATCACGATTTTCATTTATTACAGTCGGTAGTTCACGGGTAGGCTTCTGGGATGACCAGAGCAGATACTTCAGTAGAAATTCACGATCTCATTGCAGAGCGTCGTAGTCCGCGTTCACTTGATGCAACAGCAACAATTGAAGATCAAGATTTATTGGCAATGTTAGAAGCCGCTCGCTGGGCTCCATCGTCTAACAACCTGCAGCCCTGGAAATTTATTGCAGGCAAGCGCGGTGATGAGATTTTTGAAACTCTTCTTAACTGCTTAGTGCCTTTCAATCAAAGCTGGTCAAGTCGTGCAAGTTTGTTTATTGCAGTCGGAGGAACACCAACTCAGGCAGATGGCAAAGAGATTCCAACATTTATGTATGACTGTGGTTTGTCGGTTTCGCAGTTAACAATCGAGGCACATCACCGCGGGTATGTTGTTCATCAAATGGGTGGCTTTGATCATGAAAAGGCAGCACCATTGTTCGAGGGCGCTGTACCTATTGTGATTATGGCAATTGGTAAGCAAGCACCTGCAGAACAACTAGAAGGTCCTGCATATGATCGCGAAGTTGCTCCTCGCTCACGCAAAGATCTCTCAGAGATCGTGCTTAAAGGGTTGCCGACTAAAAACTAGATCGGATCTCCCATAGATCTGGAAAAGTTGGATTAAACAAGGTGCTACTTAAGTAGGCAACTCCGCTTGATCCACCAGTTCCTATCTTGTGGCCAATAGTTCTTTCCACCATCTTCACGTGGCGATAGCGCCACTCCTGCATTCCTTCATCAATATCTACTAAACGCTCGCAGACCATTGCAGATTCAGGGTCATTGCGGTGCACCTCGAGCAAGACTTCTTGCACAGCAGTGTTTGCAACATAGGCAGTTGATTTATCGCGATTCAGGATGTCTGTAGGGATTGCGTGACCTCGCTTTGAAATATAGACAAGAGCCGAATCCCACACACTATTGCGTGCTGTGATTTCCTGAATCTGCTCTTGAATATCAAGCGGTAGATGTCCAGCCATCTTGCTATCCCGGCGGCCTAATAAGGCTTCAACCATTCTAAATTGTGCTGATTGAAAACCACTAGATGATGAAAGATATGAACGGAAGGCGTTGAACTGCAGAGGTGTCATTGTTTCTAAGATATCGATCTGTGTGACGCAAACTTTAAGAATTGTTCTAATGCGCCCCAAAATAGCTAGCGAGTAATGTGAATCTCCTGATTCCATCGCAACTTGTGCTTGCCTAAACTCATGGATTAATTGTTTGAACCACAATTCATATGTTTGGTGGATGATGATGAAAAGCATTTCATCGTGCTCTGGGCCGGTAGATAGTGGACGTTGTAGCTTAAGTAGTTCATCAACTGCTAAGTAGGATGTGTATGTAAGTGCTGAATCAAAGTTTTCGCTCATGTGACGCGAGACCCACCTTCTTGAACCTCTTTATAGCGGCCAGATGCCACTAAATCACGCATACGCTCCATTCCATCCCAGACTTCAACATATGAAGTTGGCAGAGGGGATATAGCTAAACGAATTGAATTAGGCGTTCTGTAGTCAGGAATTACATTTGAAATTGTGCGTAGTGCAACGCATATTTGTGCTGCATCAGGGTGAACCAGTGAAATATGCCCACCACGCTCTTTAGCATCACGAGAAGTGTTTAATTCAATGCCAAGTGGTGCTAACCAGGCGTCATAAAGCTCGATCATCATCTGAGTTCCAATGGCTGCCTTATTGGCAATCACATCAATACCAGCTTCTTTAATCATTGAAAAAGCAGTTTGCACGCAACGGATTCCCATTAAGGATGGACTTGCAATCTGGAAACCACGAATTGTTTGAGAACGCTCAAAGATTGGTCCCATTTCAAATTGTGCATCTTGTGCAAACCAACCTTGAATAGGAACTTGTAATTCACTTTGAACTCGTTTTGAAACATAGAGCCATGCAGGTGAACCAGGACCAGAGTTTCCGTATTTGTATGTGCATCCAACGCAAAGGTCAACACCATTTGCATCTAGGTTTAATTCGATTGCACCAACAGCATGGCTTGCATCCCAGACAACCAACGCACCGATTGCGCGAACTTGATCTGTAATTGATTTCAAATCAGTACGAGCACCTGATCGATACTGAATCACTTCAAGAGTAACTAGGGCAACATCATCATTGAGATATGGGGCAAGTACATCAGTTGTAATTCGTTCATGCTTAGCAATCATTGGATCTTCATTATCAATAATGACAAGATTCAACCCAAACTGCTTAGCAATACCATCAAGGATGTATCGATCAGTTGGAAAGTTCGCAGCATCAGTAATAATTGTTTTACGATCCGGGCGTGCATGAATCGCTGCAAGACACAATTGATAGAAATTAACCGAAGTTGTGTCACATACCAACACCTGTCCTGGCGCTGCACCTAACGCTGCCGCGCCTAATAAATCACCAGTTGGCTGCGCTTCATCAACCCAGTGGCTCCAGCCCGTGACAACTTCAGGACCCCACTCTTTGACCATGAACTCATTGATTGCTGTAATTGTTGCTTTTGGCAATCTGCCCAAAGAATTGCCATCGAGGTAACACATTTCAGGGTCACTCACCACAAATTGTGATTTGAAATGGGCTAAAGGATCATTTTTATCGAGCTCTAGCGCGTATTCGCGGTCAGTTACCTTCATGAGGGAAAGGTACGCTCTCCTACCGTGGCGCGCAATGTTGTAAACATCGAAGATGTCTCTAAAGCCTTTGATATCAAAGAGCTCTTAGTAGG